>JALYQB010000157.1 GCA_030856045.1 Actinomycetota bacterium | reverse complement strand
TGGGGGCTGCGCACGCTGAGCCACCGACCGGGCCGGTGCTGCACCTGACCTTCGACGACGGGCCGGATCCGCGGTGGACGCCGCAGGTCCTCGACGTCCTGGCGCGCCACCATGTGGCGGCCACCTTCTTTATCGTGGGCAAGCGCGCCGACGCATACCCGTCGCTGGTGCGGCGCATCGTGGCGGCGGGCCACACGGTCGCGAACCACACCTACACGCACGTCGACCTGCGTACGGTCTCCGAGCAGCGCTTCCACGACGAGGTCGACCGCACCCAGCGGGCGCTCGGCCCGGACGGCAGACGGTGCCTGCGGCCGCCGTACGGCTCGACCGACCAGCGCGTGCGCGACTGGACCGCCGACGCGGGCTACCACCTGCAGCTGTGGACCACCGACACCGGGGACTACACGCTCCCCGGCGCCGAGGTGATCGCCGACCGGATCGTGGCGGGCGCCCACGACGGAGCGGTGATCCTGCTGCACGACGCCGGGGGCACCGACCGGTCCCAGACGGTGCAGGGCCTCACTATCGCGCTCGACCGGCTCGCGGGCGGCGACTGGCGCTACGAGCACACGTGCTGACGGCTTCGTGCGGGCTCAGTGGTCGAAGCCGGGGTCGCCGGGGCGGAGGGTGAGCTCGACGGCACCGTCCTCGTCGAGGTCGACGAGCTGCAGGTCCACCATCCCATCGTCGTCCACGTCGAGATATGCGGTGTCGTGGCGGCCGTCGCCGTCGGTGTCCACCAGCAGCTGCTCCGGCCGCCCGTCGCGGTCCCAGTCGTGCGCGACCTCCTCCGCGGGCCCGCCGCGCAGCACAGCGCCCCCAGGAAGCGCGGCGCCCCGCCCGTCCCAGGTCCCGAGCCCGCTCGCGTCGCGGTAGCCGTGGTCGGCCACGCCGTCGTCGTCCAGGTCGAGCAGCACGGTGTCGGCGGCGCCGTCGCCGTCGGAGTCCCACATCGCATCGTCGACCCGGCCGTCGCCGTCGAAGTCCAGCGCGACCCCGTCGGCGGCGCCGTCACCGTCGAGGTCCCGGTCGCCCTCGGACGTCCACGTCGTGATCGACCCGTCGCCGGTCCCGAAGTGGTAGCTGATCACCCTGCTTCGACGTCACCGCGGGCCGATCGGTTCCCGAGCAGCGTCCACGGCGCGGGGCCCAGCGAGTCGAGCGCGACCACCTGCAGCGCGGCCCACGGGCTCACCGCCCACGGCGCGGCGGCGACCAGCGCGACGACCGACGGCCAGTCCGCCCACCGGCACTCCATGACCTCCGCGGGGTCGGGCGACGGGTCACCCTCGACCGCTCCCACGAGCACGGGGCAGAACTCGTTCTCCACCAGCCCGTCCGGCGCGACGGCCCGGTACCCGAAGTCCGGCAGCGCCACCTCGGCGCGGCTCAGCCGCAGCCCGAGCTCCTCCTGGACCCGGCGCGCCGCAGCGTCCACGACCGGCTCGTCCGGCAGCGGGTGCCCACAGCAGGAGTTCGTCCACACCCCGGGCCAGGTGCGCTTGCCGACCGCGCGGCGGGTCATCAGCAACCGCCCGGCGCCGTCGAAGACGTAGCACGAGAAGGCCAGGTGCAGCGGCGTGTCCGCATGGTGCACCTGCGACTTCGGCAGCTGCCCGATGGGCAGGCGCTGGTCGTCGAGCAGGATCACGGGGGCCTCGTCGGGGTGCACGGACCGCAGCTTACGGACCGCGCCGCTCCGATTCCTCCGCCAGCCGGCTCTCCTCCCGCTCAAGCTTCGGAAACGGCGTGACGAGGCCGTCGCGAACGAGTTTCGCCAGCCGTCGCCAGTGCCGCGCGAACTGGGCCAGCGCGAGCACGACGTACACGATCGACAACACGATGATCGTCAGCCGGTTGACCTCGGCCGACGCGGTGATGCTGACGACGAACTGCACGAGGAACAGCGACAGCAGCCCGAACGCGCCGTACAGCGTGATACTCAGGTCCAGCAGGATCGCCACGGCGAACAGCGACTGCGCCGCGGTGATGAGCAGCTCGTAGCGCTGCTGCATGTCGATGGGCAACCCGTCGCTGGTGGTCGCCGACAGCGCGAACACGATCGGGATCGTGCCGACCAGCAGCGTCCACTGGTTGACCTTGCTGGAGATCAGGGTGCCGAGGGAGTCCGACGCCTTGAGCCGCCACGCGTACAGGCAGGCCACGATCAGCTCCGGCGCCTCGCTGGCCAGCGGCGCGACCCACTGCACCAGCAGGAACTGGTCGATACCGACCTCGGTGCCGGTCGCGACCAGCGACTCCGCGAAGTGCTCCGCGGTCAGCAGGATGACGACCCCTGCGACGACGAACATCGTGACGACCATCGTGCGGCGGCGGCGGCGGTTCTGCTCGCCGACCCACTGCGACACCCCGAGCAGGTCCGGTTCCCGCGCCGGCGCCTTCGCGAGCCGCCAGGCGTACAGGGCGAAGATCGAGACGAGGACCGCGGCGTCGATCAGCGTGAGGGAGCTGCGCAGCGGCAGCGTCAGCGAGTACAGGGTCGCGATACCCAGGTACACGACCTCCACGGACAGCGGCTGCGCCATCCGCACCTCACCGGGATGGGTGGACGCCGAGTCGTGGCCCCCGGCCTTGCGGGCCCGCAGCACGGCCCAGCTCGCCACCAGCACCACCAGCGGCCAACCGACACCGACCAGCACCCGGTTCGCCCCGGTCATGTTCGCCAGCGCCAACGAGCAGGGATTCGCCGCGCCGCCGTCCTGCGGCACGCACGTGCCGGTCGCCTCGTACACCTGCCCCGCCTGGTAGGTGAAGACGAAGTCGACGGCGTACTCCGGGAGCACCGCCAGCAGCGCCAGCAGCGCGAGCGCCAGCCCCGCGCTGATGTCGACCTGGGCGGCCTCCGCGGCCCAGGCGAGCACGAACGCGGCCCCGACGATGGCGACGCCGAAGAGCACGGCGCGCATCGGCTCCGGCAGCTCGACGGTCGGCAGGCCGAGGTAGTCGGCCGCCCCGGCGTACGCGCCCGGCGCCGCCACGAGCAGGGCGATGATCAGCTGCGGCGGGAACCGCCTCGGACCCTGGGCCACCCTTGACTCCTCTCCTGGTCAGCGCACCGAGCAACGTTACCCGGCGCTCGACGTGCGAAAACGTCCTGGGCGGATCGGGAAGGTCTCCCGTGGCACCGGGACGCTGACCGGCACATCACGAGCGGGCGGCCGGGCAGCTGCCGTTCCAGCTCAGCGGCGCCGCGTGGTCAGGACCAGATGGGTGATCACGCCCAGCACCAGGCCCCAGAATGCCGAGGCCACGTGGGCTGCAGCCGATGATCGCGATGCCGACGCTCACCATCGGGTCATCTCCCCGAAGAAGTCGGGCACCTCGAGTATCCGACCGGTGCTCTTGGCCTGCTGGTGCACGTAATGGCCGACGGCTAGATCGAGCACGCCGAGGCCGAAGGGGGAGAACACCGTCGGACGCGCCGGGTCCAGCTCGTCGCGGCCGCGGATCACTCCGGCCAACGTGCCGGTGACGAACTCGCGGTTGCCGGTGAGCTGCTCGGCTAGGTGCGGCGAGGTGTTCGCCTTCATGCAGTGCTCGACGTCGTCGAGGATGTTGTCGGAGCCCAGCAGCAGTCCCGGGCCCAGGTCGCGCAGTGAGATGTTCAGCACGAGCCGGTCGGGCCGCAGGCTGCCCGGATCGGTGATGTACGGGGTGGTGGCGGTGGTGGCCAGCACGACCAGGTCGCAGGCCAGCGCGCCACCCAGATCCACGGTGCGCACGCCGGCGTCGTACCGCCCGCGCAGGTGCCCGGCCAGCGCCTGGACCGATCCGGGGTTCAGGTCGTGGCAGCGCACGTCGGTCAGCGAGATGCCGGCCGCGGAAAGGTAGGCGCAGATCGTGCGAGCGATGACCCCGGCACCGACAACGCCGATGCTGGCCGCGGTGGACCCGCCGAGCACGGTGGCGGCCAGTGCCGCCGAGGCTGCGGTGCGGGCCGCGCTGATCCCGGCCGCCTCCAACACCGCCACCGGATAGCCGGTCTCGCAGTCGTTGAGCACCAGCACCGCGGAGGCGCGCGGTCGACCGGCGGCCACGTTGCGCGGGAAACTCCCGATCCACTTGATCCCGGCCATCCCGACCTCGCCACCCAGGAAAGCCGGCAGCGCGATGATGCGCGAGTCGGGCTTGTCGGGAAAGCGCAGGAAATAGCTGTCCGGGTTGAT
>JALYQB010000152.1 GCA_030856045.1 Actinomycetota bacterium | reverse complement strand
GTGCGGCACCGGCCTACGCACGTTGCTGACGGGCTCGGGCAGCTTCTTCGCTCACTGCGCGGGCTTCATCGTGCTGCCCGACCTCGGCCAGCCGGATGGCGAGGTTGTTCAGTGACGCGGCGAGGTTGGGGAGGTAGGCGGCGGGGGCGGTCTCGGCCAGCCGCCGGTAGAGCTGGGCTGCTTCCTGGGCGGGGGCCAGGGCCTCGGTGCGCTGCCCGACCTCGGCCAGATGGTTGGCGAGGTTGTTCAGTGACATGGCGAGGTCGGGGAGGTAGGCGGCGGGGGCGGTCTCGGCCAGCCGTCGACGGATGTCGACCGCTTCCTGGGCGGGGGCCAGGGCCTCGGTGCGCTGCCCGACCTCGGCCAGCCGGATGGCAAGATTGCTCAGCAGCCGCGCGCGCTCGGCGATGACGTCCACAGCGACGGTGTTCCCGGTGCAATGAAGATGGTCGAGTCGGTCGAGAAGGCGCTGGCTGAGCTGCGCAGCGACCCGGAGCAGATGGGTGTTCTGCCGGGGCAGCGCATTCTCGACGGCATCCAGGTCTGTGCTGTCGGGGATGCGGCTGAGCAAACCTTCGTGATCCAGGACCGGTTTCTCGTCGTCGGGGCTGGTGAGCAGGTCGGCGATCCAGGCGTGGCGTTCGGCGGTGCGGATGAGGACGGTCAGCATGCGCTGTATCTGAACTTCGTTGCAGGTGCTGACGAGCGCGAACGGCAGCAGCCGGTCCTGAGGTTCGCCGTGGTCGCGTTGTCGGCGCAGCACCCTGGTCACGAGTTCCTCGCCGAGGAGGTCGGGTTGCAGCGGATGCAGGATGCTGCCGATCGGGGTCTCGGTGGGGGGGATAGAGGTCGCGCAGCCAGCAGGCGATCGGTTCGGCCTGCTGGGCCTCGACGCCCAGCGCGGTCGCGGTAAGTGTGCACGCCTGCACAAGAGTGGCGGCGCCGGTGAGTGTCGCGGCGGCGACGGTGGTCTCGACCCGGTACCGGCCTGCTTCACCCTCGGCGAGGTCTCCGAAAGCCTGCCCGGTGGCATGGTGCAGGTTGTCGGTGTCGCGGTAGAGCCAGTGGTGGTCTCGTTCGAGATCGAGGAACCGGTCGATCACCTTGGTGGGGTCGAGTTGGCTCGTCGGTCCCGCGCCCGGCCCGGAGCCAGGCAGCAGCGCGCAGACCGCCGCAATATGCAGCATCAGCGCGGATCCGTATTCGGGCCGCTGCAGCGGCGGTGCCGGCGGATCGGCGCGCACGATCAGCCGGTGCTGCTCGGCGAACGTCGTGACCGGTTTCCGCAGCTCACCGAGGATGAACTCGTAGGCGCCCTGCCGGCCGGCTCCGGAGGCCACCAACTCCGCCAACCGCAGTGGCTTCTCGTCCACCTCGGTGTCCGCGGCTCGCAGGCCCGCCACCACCGCGGTGGTGCTTCCTCCGTTCCACCAATCGCCGGTGTGCCGGGCGATGAGCAGCAGCCGCCAGCGCGGCGGCTCGTGCGCGCAGAGCTGGTCCACCAACGTCAGCAGCGCGGTGGCCCCGTGCTCCGCGGCGTAGTCGACGGCCAGCAGCAGAGGCCGTTTCGCCAGCGCCGCCAGCCGCAGCCCGTCGGTGATCTCATCGTCGCTGCCGACACCCCGCAGCGGCACCGCAACCCAGTGGTCCGTGGCGGTGAGCTGCTCGCAGAAGTGCCGGGCGAGGCGGGTCTTGCCCTGCCCTGCGGGGCCGGTCAGCAGCATCGCGGAGCGGGTCGTGCCCGTGGTGCACCAGTCATGGAGCTGGCCGAGTTCCGGTTCCCGGCCGAAGAACTGGGTGTGACGCGCGTCGGCCCGGATCAGCGTCGCCAACGACGGCGCCGCCTCCCGCACCGGCGTAGCCGCCTGCCCGAGCAGCTCCGCGGCGCGGCGCGCGAACGCTTCCCGGACCGCGGGGAACCGGGCGGCGAGGTCCTGCATCCGGGTGGCCAGCAGCGTGCCGCCGACCGCATACTCCCGGGTCTCGTCCGGGGGGTACGCCCGCACCACTCCGACGGCAAGGCCGGTCTCGGCGGTGAGCACCGGGCCGCCGCTGTGGCCGCCCGGTCCGTGCGGGACGCTTGCCGCCAGCTCCTCGATCTGCAACTGCAGCGCATGCATCCGGCTCCGCGGCAGCGGCGCTGCCGGATCGACCACCGTCCCGGTGAATGCCAGCCCACCGGCGCGGCCATCCCGGGGATAGCCCTCGGTACGAATCGAATCTCCCGCCCCAGGCGGGAGCCCGACCGGCACCGGCGGCACCCGCCCCAGCAATTCGGTCGCTGATGCGCCCGAGGTGGCGCCCCGCGCCGTACGCGCGGGATCAGGACCGAGCACCGCGATGTCGAGCGCGGCGTTCTCGTCCACCACCTGCACCGGCAGGTCCACCGTGGCGAACCCGTCGTCCGGGGACGGCAGCCGCAACAACAGCGGATCGGTCTGCGTGGCGTCCGCGCTGCAATGCACCGCGGTGAGCACGTGACCGCCCGCGATGACGAATGCAGCGCGCCGGGTCGCCGCCGCGCTGCCGACACCGCCCCGGATCTCGGATTCGAGCAGCAGCCGCCCCACCCCAGGATGCATCGCGCCGCCTCAGCCCGTCCGGTCGAGCGTGACGACCACCTGCACCGACGCCTCCCCGCCCGCGGTCACCACCGCCTCGATGACCTTACCCGCCCCGGCGCTCAGCTTTACCCCGAACGACAACTGCACCGACGATGGGCGCAACCCCGCCGCCGTCACCTCGGCCAGCTCGGCCCGGTCCATCCCGGCCACAGTCTCCCGGACCACTGCACCCACGTGCTCGCCCACCAGCCGCGCCGACGCAGTCAGGGCATCCTGCCCGAGCTGGGTCACCCTGGCCGCTCGCCACCCCCGCCGCGGCCCGCCCCGCGCGGGCGCGTACTCCTCGTCCTCGGACGCGGATTGCTCATCCACCTCACCGCCCACGAACAACTCAATGCCCATCCGCTCTCCCGGTGGCGGTCCCTCGTCCGGCATGAGCCCCCTCCTCGTGGTAACGACTCCGAGCAATGAATCACCGGGTTCGGGGGATGTGTTACCACCCAGCGATGACGGAACCAGCGGCCACCGCGGTGGACGGGGTCAGCTCCGGGACAGCAGTGGGGGGCGGCGGTCGGCCCAGGGTCGGGCACGTTCGAACGCCGCGCAGGCCGCCAGCACGCGGTCGTCGGCGTGGCGCGGGCCGACGACCTGCAGCCCGATGGGCAGCCCGGCCGCGGACCAGCCGCACGGCACGCTGGCCGCGGGCTGCTGGGTCATGTTGAACGGGTAGGTGAACGGCGTCCACGACGTCCAGCCGGCGGACCCCACCGGGGCGTCGTGGCCCGTCTCGAACGCCACGATCGGCATGGTCGGGGTGAGCAGCAGGTCGAAGTGCTCGTGGAACGCGCCCATGAGCGTGCCCATCGCCATCCGGGTGGCCATCGCGGTGAGGTAGTCCTGCGCGGAGCACCGCTCACCCGCCTCGACCGCGGCGAGCAGCCCGGGATCCAGCAGTGCGCGCTGGTCGTCGTCGAGGTGATCGACGGTCTTCGCGGCGCCGCTGAACCAGAGCACGTGGAAGTCGTCGACGCAGTCGGGAAAGCCGGGGTCGGCCTGCTCCACGTCGGCACCGAGGTCGGCGAACACGCCGGCGGCGGCCTGCACCGCGGCGCGCACCTCCGGGTCGACGTCGACGAACCCGAGCGTCGGGCTCACCGCGATGCGCAGCCCCAGCACGCCCGTCTCCAGCGTGGCGCCGCTGCAGGGGCGCGGCGGCGGCGCGAGCGCGGACCAGTCCCGGCTGTCCGGCCCGGACACGACGTCGAGCAGGAGCGCGGCGTCCGCGACGGTGCGGGTGAGGGGCCCGGCGTGGGCGAGGGTGCCGTACGGGCTCGACGGCCAGTGCGGGACGCGGCCGTACGTCGGCTTCAGCGCGACCGTGCCGGTGAACGAGGCCGGGATGCGCACCGAGCCGCCGCCGTCGGTACCGATGGACAGCGCTCCCATCCCGAGGGCGACGGCCACGGCGCTGCCGCCGCTCGACCCGCCCGGGGTGAGCGCCGGATCCCACGGGTTGTGGGTCACACCCGTCAGCGGGCTGTCCGTGACGCCCTTCCACGCGAGCTCGGGCGTCGTGGTCTTGCCCAGCAGCACCGCACCGTGCTCGCGCAGCCGCGCCACCGGCGGGCCGTCGATGGTCCACTCCTGGTCCGGGGAGACCGTCTTCGAGCCGCGCAGGGTCGGCCAGCCCGCGGTGAGGAAGATGTCCTTGATCGACGTCGGCACGCCGTCCACCGCGCCGCACGGCTCGCCGCGTTTCCAGCGCTCCTCGGAGGCCTTCGCGCTCGTCAGCGCGCTGTCGGCGTCGACCAGGCAGAACGCGTTGACCTCACCGTCGAGGGCCTCGATGCGGTCGAGCGCGTCGCGGGTCGCCTCGACGGGGGAGAGCTCGCCGGCACGATAGGCGGTGAGCAGCTCCACCGCGGTCAGATCGGCCGGCGTGGTCATGGGGTTCCTCCCGAGGTGACGTAGCCGCGTTTCTTGTCCACGACGTTGCGCAGCGGCCGCCCGGACCGGTACCGGGCGAGGTTGTCGGCGAACAGCGCCGCCAACTCGTCGCGCCACCCCACCACGTCGCCGGACATGTGCGGTGACACGATCACACCAGGTAGTTCCCACAGGGGCGAATCCGCGGGCAGCGGCTCGGTCTCGAAGACGTCCAGCGCGGCGCCCGCGACGTGCCCGGAGCGCAGCGCGTCGACGAGGTCGTCGGTGACGATCAGCGCGCCACGGCTCACGTTGACGATGCGCGCGCCAGGCTTGAGCGCGGCGAGCGCGGTGGCGTCGACCATGCCGCGGGTCTGGTCGGTGAGCGGGGCGGCGAGCACCAGGTAGTCCGCCCGGGGCAGCAGGCCGGCGAACGCCTCGGCGGCGTGCACGGTGCCGAACTCGGGGTCGCCGCCGCGCTCGGTGCGACCGACGAGCTCGACGTGCACCCCGATCGCGGCGAGGTGGCGC
>JALYQB010000149.1 GCA_030856045.1 Actinomycetota bacterium | reverse complement strand
GTCCTCCACGCCCAGAGCGCCGACGTATACCTGCAGGACGGCGAGCTCGACCTCGCCTGCGAGGAGCTCGGTTCAGCGGTGGACCTGGCACACCGGACCGGCTCGGTGCTCTCCATCTCCTACATCAGACAGGCACGGCAGGCGATGTCGCGCTACGACCGCGAGACCCGGGTCCGAGAACTCGACCGCAGACTCGCCACCCTCGCGGCATAACCACAACATGTAGGGCCGGCTTCGTCACCTGCGCCCACCGTGGTCTCGGTCGGAAAATCTGGCCCTCCCGCACACAATCACCGGAACGCTCGCCGAGGAGAGGACTGAAGCCATGGCTTCTATTCTGGATGATCCGTTGGCCTCGGTCGGAGTGCGCCGGTTACGGGGCACTCATGGGTCGAGCGGTGAGACGAGCTGTTCGGCGACGAGGCCGCTGGCGTTGCGTAGCCTCCAACCGGCCCCGGACCGCGATGTGCCGCAGTACCGATACGATCCGCAGCGGCAGATCGCCACCGATCTCGCTGGTGCCCCGTTGGGTCCGAACCTGGCAAAGCAGTGGACCAGCACGGAGGAAACCCACACCGACGGCGACGGTGGCGACAACGAGAACTGGGGCTGGGAGGAGTAGCACGGTGACGGTGCTTATCCTCGCGGCGGAATTCGACCCTACGGTCGATGCTGTGGTGCAGGCCCTGGCTCAGCGTCGAGTCCCCGTGTTCCGTACCGACCTCCGCGATTTCCCGAGGTGGTTGAGGCTGAACGCGGAGCTGCGAGACGGGCGGTGGTCAGGTCGGTTGTGGACGGTGCATCGTGAGGTGGAGCTGGGTGAGGTGCGGTCGATCTGGAACCGTAACCCGTCCAGTTATGTTTTTCTGCCTTCCATGACCGCCGCCGAGCAGGATTTCGCGTATCGGGAGGCTCGGCTCGGTTTCGGTGGGGTGTTGGCCGCCCTGGACGTGTTGTGGGCCAATCATCCGAACCGGTGCGCGGATGCGATCTTCAAGCCGTACCAATGGAAAGTGGCCGCTGAGTGTGGTTTATTCGTGGCCGACACGGTGATCACCAACGATCCGGCCTCGGCGCTGCGGTTCGTGGACCGGCAGGACGTCACGATCACCAAGGCGTTGGGTCCGGCCGGGATCATCGAGGACGGTCAGCGGAAGGTGGCCTACACCCGACGACTCACCGACGATGATCTGGCAGCGATCGGGTGCGTGTCGCTCACTGCTACGACGCTGCAGGAGTTCGTGCCCAAGGCGTTCGAGGTGCGCCTGACCGTGATCGGGGACCAGTGGTTCCCGATCACGATCCACGCCGCCACCGACGGCGCTCACACGGACTGGCGGTCGGACCCCTCGGCGCTGACCTACGAGTTCGTGCCCGTACCGGATGCCGTGGTAAAGGGCGTGTCACGGTACATGGAGCGGATGAGTCTGGCCTACGCGGGACTGGACTTCGTGGTCACCCCGGATGAGCGGTGGGTGATGCTGGAAGCCAACTCCGGGCCGCAGTTCGGCTGGCTGGAGGCGGCGACCGGTGCCCCGATGGTGTCCGCCATGGCGGACCTGTTGATGACGGGGAACCCGTGATCGCCGTGGATGGCTGGACTGAACGCGCCGCCGCGTTGCGGGACGAGTTGGTCGCCGCAGGCAAGCTCACCTCATCGGAATGGCAAGCAGCGGTGCTGGCGGTACCGCGCCACGAGTTCGTACCGGAGTTCTACGAGCGAGGCCCTGACCCTGCGGGGCCTATGGCGTGGCGGCTGGTGTCCGCAGCGTCGGAGGACACCCGGGAACACTGGTGGAACGGGGTGTGGGCGAACGCCTCTCTGGTGACGCAACTGGGCGACGTGGGTCGCTGGGGGCAGCAGGTCACGACCGGGCCGACGTCGTCGTCGTCGGCACCGAGCCTGATGACTCGGATGCTCGAAGCGCTGGAGCTACGCGAGGGGCACCGGGTGCTGGAGATCGGCACCGGCACCGGCTACAACGCGGCATTGATGAGTCATCGCCTCGGTGACCAGAACGTGTTCTCCGTGGATGTGGATGCCGGGTTGGTGGACCGCGCCCGGGCCCGGCTCACCGCGCTGGGCTACCGGCCGACACTGGCCGCCGTCGACGGCGTGGCGGGGCTGCCCGAGCACGCTCCCTACGATCGGATTCTCGCCACCTGCGCGGTGTCTCGGGTGCCCTGGTCGTGGGCCGAGCAGACCAGCGAAGGTGGACTCATTCTCGTCGACCTCAAAGTCCGCGCCTCGGCCGGCAACCTGGTGCTGCTGCACCGTGGGACCGACCGGCTGGAAGGCCGCTTCGATTCCGATTACGCCACATTCATGCACATGCGGACCCCGGCCTTCCACACCGAACCCCGGCCCGGACCGGCACGCAACCGCGCCGAAGCGCGGCGGGGAACGACCATGCTGACACACGAGCGCCTCTGGGAGAACGTTCCCCTGTGGTTCCTCCTTCACCTGTGGCAGGGCGGACGCGTCGGGTTCGGGTACGCGATGGACCCGGTCACCCGCGGTCCCGGAACCGTGTTCTTCTCGGCCGAGGACGGCTCGTGGTGCGAACTGTCCACAGCAGGTGACGACGGGATCCGTGACGTGTGGGAAGGCGGCCCCCGCCGCTTGTGGGCGAGCATCGAGGCCGCGATGGAGTTCTGGCGTCACCAAGGCGAGCCCGGCTGGGACCGCTTCGGCCTTACCGTCCAACCAGACCACCACACGATCTGGCTGGACACCCCCGACAGCCACCACCAGTGGCCGATCGACGGGTAACACCGTCGGCCCTCGGGGTGCGCGGGGCGCGCGGCGTTGGGGTGGATCATGGGAGCAGCACAGTCGTTGTCGGGGTGCGGGGGAAGTGACCGGTTGTGGGTCAGCAGCGGGCAGCGCCGCCTGGTGAGGGTGCCGGCTGGTCTCGTCACGCGTAGGTCACGGTCTTGGCTGCAACGTGGGGGCGGAGACCGTGGTGACACACCGGGCCGAGCACTCACATCCGCTGGACGCCGTGCTCACCGACCGGGGGCTGAGTCTGGCCGGTCTCGCTGAGTTGTTCCGCGCGGCGGTGGCCGCCCGAGGGTTGCGTTCGAGTGCTGCTCGCAATCTGGCGGCCAGCGAGGGGTCAGTCGTCCACGGGTCGGTCCCTGCACAGTAGGTCGAGGACGGTATCGAGCTTGCCGTCGACCCCCGTCAAGCGGTCCTCGATCTGGTCAAGCCGGCTGCCCTGCCGAAGCTGGGTGGCCTGCACCTTCTTCACTCCGGCGTCGAGCTCCGCCAGCACCTCGTAGATCGGCTGGACGTCGCTGTCGAGCCGGCGGACCTTGCGCTCGATCTCCGGCGGAGTCGGCATGCCGACGGAGCCTACCCGCCGCCCTGACTGCGCGGAGGCGAGTCAGGGCCGACCCGTCGGTGGGACGGGGATCGGGTAGTCCCCTGCGGAACAGGTGGATGAGGGAGACCGATCTGCGCCTGCAACACCGTGTTTGTGCACGGTTACCGCTCGTGAAGTTTCGCACTTTCTTGGCCCGCGTGATGGTCTGACGTAGGGCTGGCTGGGCCCTTCTTTGCGACACGCCGTACCGCTTCATCGCTGTAGCAGCCTGCCCACGAGATGATCTACCTGAACGCGCCACGCGTTCAGGTAGGGGATGGGTGATGTCTGTTCAGAACTCGGGTGCGATGCCGCGGATGATCCGCGGGTCGGTCGTCGTGGCGCGCCGTCGCTGCGGCAAACCGAACTGCCGCTGCGCCGACGGCGAGCAGCTCCACGAGTCGACCGTGCTGAGCTACTCCCAAGCAGGGCGGAACCGCACGGTGATGCTCGCTGCGGGTGAGGTGGCCGCGGTCACCGCCGCGGTGGCGCGTTACCGGGCGGCGCAGGCCAGGCTGGAGGCGCAGGGCAACGCAGGGCTGGCCGCGCTGGTTGCCCGGCGGTCGGCCCGGCGGGGCCGGTGAGCGGCTGGCCGGCGGTGCTCGGACTGAGCACGGGGGTGTTCACCGCCCCGAGCCGGCGCCTGTTCGCTGACTTGATGACCGGCTGGGTGCTCACCCCGGGCCGCCATACCCTGACCCGGGTCCTGACCCTGGCCGACCCGCACGGTCGGCGCGCGCACGACGCCTACCACCGGTTCGTGCGGGCCGGCCGGTGGAGCACCGGGCGGCTGTGGCAGGTGCTCGCGACGCACGCGGTCGCGCTCGCCTGCCCGGACGGGGTCCTGGAGCTGCTGGTCGACGACACGCTGGCGCACAAGAGTGGCCGGCAGGTGGCCGGGGCGGGTGTGTTCCGCGACGCGATCCGCTCCACCGTGAAACGGGTCGTCTACGCCTGGGGCCTGAACCTGGTGGTGGTCTGCCTGCGGGTGTCCCCACCCTGGGGCGGCACCCCGATCGCGCTGCCGCTCAATCTAG
>JALYQB010000124.1 GCA_030856045.1 Actinomycetota bacterium | reverse complement strand
GCGGGGACCGGCGCGGGGACTGGGCGGGCTGCCCCGGCCATGGCGCGGCGTGGGGCGGGGCGGCCGTCCGGCCGGACCTCCCGGCCACGGTGGCCTGTCCTCCACGTACTCCTCCAGCGTCGTCATCACTGCGCGGCCGGACCAGGCTAGTCGCCGCTCACGCGGCGCCCCCGGCGCCCGCGCCGACCCTGGTGGGGACGCCGCAGCCCGGTCCGGAGTTGCCTCCGGGCGTGACAGACTCCCATCCGGGCGCCGGAGGACGACCGCGGGAGGCAGGTGGCATGCGGCTGCTGGTGACGGGTGGGGCCGGTTTCATCGGTTCCACGTTCGTGCGGCGGGTGCTGCAGGGTGACGAGCCCGGCCTGCGCGATGCCGAGGTCGTCGTCCTGGACAAGCTGACCTACGCGGGCAACGAGGCGAACCTCGCGCCGATCGCGGACGATCCGCGCTACCGCTTCGTCAAGGGCGACGTGTGCGACGGCCGGCTCGTGCGCGAGGCGCTGGCGGGGGTGGACGCGGTGGTGCACTTCGCCGCGGAGTCCCACGTCGACCGCTCGATCACCGGCGCCGACCCGTTCGTCGTCACCAACGTCGTGGGCACCTCGGTGCTGCTGCAGGCCGCGCTGGAGTCAGGCGTGGACCGGTTCGTGCACATCTCCACCGACGAGGTCTACGGCTCGATCGACGTCGGATCCTGGTCCGAGACGCACCCGCTGGAGCCGAACTCGCCGTACTCCGCGTCGAAGGCGTCGTCGGACCTGCTGGCCCGCGCGTACGCCCGCACCCACGGCCTGGACGTGCGGATCACGCGCTGCTCCAACAACTACGGCCCCTACCAGTTCCCCGAGAAGGTCATCCCGCTGTTCGTGACGAACCTGCTCGACGGGCTGGACGTGCCGCTCTACGGCGACGGGCGCAACGTGCGGGACTGGCTCCATGTCGACGACCACTGCCGCGCCGTCGCGCTGGTCCTGGCACGCGGCCGCGCCGGGGAGGTCTACAACATCGGGGGCGGCACGGAGCTGACCAACACGGAGCTGACGCAGCGGCTGCTGACCGCGGTCGGCGCCGACTGGTCGCGGGTGCGCCCCGTCGAGGACCGCAAGGCGCACGACCGCCGCTACTCGCTCGACTGGACCAAGATCCACCGCGAGCTGGGGTACGCCCCCACGGTCGGGTTCGCCGACGGCCTCGCGGCGACCGTGCGCTGGTACGCCGACCACCGCGCGTGGTGGGAGCCGCTGAAGCGCGTGCCGGCGTGACGCTGCTGGTCACCGGCGGTCGCGGCCGGCTCGGCACCGACCTCTTGGCGGCTGCGGCGCGCGCGGGCGTGGGTCCGGTGCGCGCGCCGGGGTCCGCCGAGCTCGACGTCACCGACGCGGTGGCGGTGCGCGCCGCGGTGCGGACGTTGGACCGGGGCTCGGTGGTGCTCAACGCCGCCGCGTACACCGCGGTCGACGCCGCTGAGACCGACGCCCAGCGGGCGCACGCGGTGAACGCGCAGGGCCCGGCGCAGCTGGCCGCGGCCTGCGCGGAGCACGGCGTGTCGCTGGTACACGTGTCCACGGACTACGTGTTCGCGGGCGACGCGCCGAGGCCCTACCGCGCCGACGACCCCACCGGCCCGCGATCGGTGTACGGGCGCACGAAGCTAGCGGGGGAGACGGCGGTGCTGGCCGCGGGGGGCCACGTGGTGCGCACCGCGTGGCTGTACGGCGCTCATGGGCCGAACTTCGTCCGCACGATGGCGCGGCTCGAACGCACCCGCGACACCGTCACCGTCGTCGACGACCAGCGCGGCAGCCCCACCTGGACCGCGGACCTCGCCGACGGGCTGATCGCATTGGCCTGCGCGCTCGACCGGGTGCCCCCCGGGGTGCTGCACTGCGTCAACGCGGGCGCGACGACGTGGTGCGGGTTCGCCCGGGCGGTGTTCACCGAGCTCGGCGCGGACCCGGCCCGGGTGCTGGCGTGCACGACCGCGGAGTTCCCCCGCCCCGCACCCCGGCCGGCGAACTCGGTGCTGGACACGGCTTCCTGGGCGGCGGCGGGGCTGCCCCCGTTGCGGGACTGGCGCGCCGCACTGTCCGCCGCCGTCACCACCCACGGCCCGCAGCTACGCTCCTGACCCCGCGCGTGTCGGCCGGTTCAGTGGCGCGTGTCGGCCGGTCTGGTGGCGCGTGTCCGTCGGTCCGCAGCTGCGTGAGAATCTAGCGCCGTGACCGCTCCCCGCTACGGAGACGAGCTCGCCGTCGTCACCGTCACCTACTCGCCCGGCGAGACGCTCGAGACGTTCCTCGACTCGCTCGACAAGGCCACCAGCGCCCGCCCACAGGTGGTGCTCGCCGACAACGGCTCCACCGACGGCGCCCCCGAGCAGGCGGCCGAGCGCGAGGGCGTGCAGCTGCTGCGCATCGGCGAGAACGTCGGCTACGGCACTGCGGCGAACCGGGGGGTCGCGGAGCTGGGGCCCGAGGTGGGCTGGGTCGTGGTGGTGAACCCGGACGTCGAGTGGCAGCCCGGATCGCTCGACGAACTGCTCGCCGCCCGGCTGCGGTGGCCGCGCGCGGCGGCGCTGGGCCCGCTGATCCGGGAGCCCGGTGGCGACGTCTACCCGTCGGCCCGGCAGCTGCCGTCACTGGGACGGGGGATCGGGCATGCGCTGCTCGCGCCGGTGTGGCCGGGCAACCCGTGGACCCGCGAGTACCGGCAGGAGGCCGCCGAGATCGGTGAGCGCACCGCCCAGTGGCTCTCCGGGTCGTGCCTGCTGCTCCGCAGGGCCGCCTTCGAGAGCGTGGACGGGTTCGACCCCCGCTACTTCATGTACTTCGAGGACGTCGACCTCGGCGATCGGCTGGGCCGGGCGGGCTGGCTCAGCGTCTACGTGCCGACCGCGGAGGTGACCCACCTCGGGGGGCACTCGACCAGCCAGGTCTCCGACCTGATGCTCACCGAGCACCACCGCAGCACCTACCGCTACCTCGCCGACCGGCACCCCGGTGCGCTGCGGACGCCGTTGCGGCTGGCGCTGCGGGCCGGTTTGGCCGCCCGCTCGGCGCTGCTGCGGCGCCGGGGCCGGGTCAGCGCAGCGCGTCAATAGCGATGATGACCGTGGCCTCCGGATCGAGGGCGACGAGGATCCGCGGGATCCGCTGCGTGACGTGAGCGTCCATCGGCGAGGTGGCCGAGGCCGGCGTCACGACGTCGCGCGAGCGGGCCTGGGCGCGAGCCAGCACGGCGTCGGCACGAGCCTGGGCGTCCATCGTCGACCTCCTCCCCACACCGGTGCACCTGTGGTTGAGACTAGGCGCCGGATCCCGCGCAGGTGAGGAGGAAACGCCCGTGTCGACGGAACTGGCGGACGTCGATGCGGTGGTGCTCGTCGGGGGCCGCGGGACCCGGCTGCGGCCGCTCACGTTGTCGGCGCCCAAGCCGATGCTGCCCACCGCAGGCGTGCCGCTGCTCAGCCACCTGCTGTGCCGGATCCGGGAGGCGGGGATCCGCCGCGTCGTGCTGGCCACGTCCTACCGGGCGGAGGTGTTCGCCGAGCACTTCGGGAACGGCGCGGCGCTGGGACTGGCGCTCGACTACGTCGTGGAGACCGAGCCACTGGGCACCGCTGGCGGGATCCGCAACGTCGCGGGACTGCTCCGCGAGCGCGACGTACTCGTGTTCAACAGCGACATCCTGTCCGGGCTCGATCCGGCCGATGCGGTCGCGACGCACCGCAGCTCGGGCGCGGACGTCACCCTGCACCTGGTGCGCGTCCCCGACCCCCGGGCGTTCGGCTGCGTGCCCACCGACGCCGACGGGCGGGTGCAGGCGTTCCTCGAGAAGACCGACGACCCGCCCACCGACCAGATCAACGCGGGCTGCTACGTGTTCCGGCGCGAGGTGATCGACACCATCCCCACCGGACGTCCGGTGTCGGTGGAACGGGAGACCTTCCCGGGGCTGCTCGCCGCGGGCGCGCTCGTGCAGGCCCACGTCGAGAGCTCCTACTGGCTCGACGTGGGCACTCCCGCCGCGTTCGTGCAGGGTTCGGCCGATCTCGTCCGGGGCGTCGTGCGGTCGTCCGCGGTGCCGGGCGCTGCCGGTGAGGCGCTGGTGTCGGCCGCGGCGCGGGTCTCGCCGTCCGCTGTGCTGGCGGGCGGGTCCGCGGTCGGCGCGGGCTGCGTCGTCGCACCGGGTGCGCGGGTCACCGGATCGGTGCTCATGGACGGCTCCGCAGTGGCTGACGGCGCGGTCGTCGAGCGCTCGGTACTGGGCACGGAGGCGCACGTCGGGGCGGGTGCCGTGCTGCGCGGCGCGGTGATCGGTGACGGTGCTCGTGTCGGCGCCCGGTGTGAGCTGCTGGACGGCGTGCGGCTGTGGCCGGGCGTCGTGCTTCCCGACGGCGCGCTGCGGTTCTCGAGCGACGCGTGACGCCCTTGGAACGGGACTGGACCCCCGCCTTCCGGCTCGACCTGCGCGGGGTGCTGGCGCCGCTGCGCCGCGGCAGGGGTGACCCGACGATGACCCTGGACGACGCCGGCGTGCTGTGGCGCGCGGGCACGACCCCGGACGGCCCGGCGACCCTGGCATTGACCCGCTCGGGCGATGGCGAGGTCTCCGCCCGCGCGTGGGGGCCCGGCGCGGCGTGGAGCCTCGACGGCGTCCCGGCGCTGCTC
>JALYQB010000118.1 GCA_030856045.1 Actinomycetota bacterium | reverse complement strand
AGCTGCGCTGGCAGGTCGAGACTGCCCTGGATGCGCGGGCGGTGCACGACCGCGACGAGCGTGAGCTGGGAATAGATGATGCGTCGGCCGATGAGGACGACCTGCCGGGCTACCGCGCCCTGGCTGGGTTGGTGCGGGTCCGGATGAACGCTCTCCCGGCGTCGAGCAAACCTCCGGCGCCGCATGGAGCCGGGGAGCGTCCCAGACGCCGTATGGCGAGTTCGGCGTAGCGACGCCGAATTCGGTCACCGTGCGGAGACGCCGGTGACGTTGGAGCAGGGCGCCCCTGACGCGCGGAGCAAGATCCGCTACACCTACGACTTCGGCGACGACTGGGAGCACGACATCCTGGTGGAGAAGGTGCTCGACCAGGACGAGACGGCGAGCTATCCGCGCTGCACGGACGGGCGACGCGCCGCTCCACCGGAAGACTGCGGCGGTATCTGGGGCTACGCCGATCTCGTGGAGGCCCTGACCGACCCCACCCACCCGGAACACGAAGACAAACTGGAGTGGCTCGGATTCGACGCCAGCCGACCAGCATGTACCGGAGTGTTCCGCCTGCCGACCTCCTGATAGCAGTTGTGGTTCGCGAGTCGCGCCGCAGCCCCGCACCAGGCGCACGATCCGCGGACGTGGTAGCCATGATCCCGGCCTTCGCCATCGATGAATGACTGCGGCGGCGCCGTGCTGGGTATGACGGTGTGTACATGCTTGACGACTGGAGACGTACCCCACCAGTGTGGTAGTGGATCGCACCTCCTATCGCCTGGGAGTCGCCCGATGGCCGCCACGAGAGGTCTCCGCCGGACCGCCGCCGCCGTGCTCGCCGTGGCCGCGCTCGCCCTGGCCGGCACGATCCCTGCCTCGGCGGTGCCACCGGCCGACGAGCTGGCGACGGAGCTCACCCGCGACGTCACCGTCGAGGGCATGAACCGCCACCTCATCGCGTTGCAGCGCATCGCCGACGCGAACGGCGGCAATCGCGCCGCATCCACCCCCGGCCACGAGGCCAGCGCCGACTACATCGCAGGCACGCTGCGCGCCGCGGGCTTCGACGTCACGACCCCCGCGTTCACCTACGACGCCGAGGTCGTCGAGGTCGCGACGCTGACCGTGGGCGGCGCCGCCGTCGAGATCGTCCCGATGTCCTTCTCGCCGAGCACCCCGGCCGGCGGCGTCAGCGGGCCGCTCGTGGTGGCCCCCGCCGACGGCTCGTCCGGCTGCGAGGCCACCGACTACGCCGGCGCGGACCTCACCGGCGCGATCGCCCTCAGCCAGCGCGGCACCTGCCCGTTCGCGCAGAAGGCGGCCGTCGCCGCCGACGGGGGCGCGGTGGCGGCAGTGATCTACAACAACGTCGAGGGTCCGCTCGACGGCACTCTCGGTGACGCCGCGGCCGCGCGCCTCCCGACCGTCGGGATCTCGCAGGCGGACGGGCAGGCGCTGGCCGCGGCGCCGGGCGCACCGACCACTCTCGACCTGCAGATCCGCATCGAGGAGCGCACCACCCGCAACGTGATCGCCCAGACCCGGACCGGCCGCACCGACAACATCGTGATGGCGGGCGGACACCTGGACAGCGTCGAGGAAGGGCCAGGCATCAACGACAACGGCACCGGCTCGGCCGCGCTGCTGGAGACCGCGCTGCAGCTCGGCAGCACGCCGACGGTGGGCAACGCCGTCCGCTTCACCTGGTGGGGCGCCGAGGAGCTCGGCCTGCTCGGTGCCGAGGCCTACGTGGCGGGGCTCTCCTTCGAGCAGCAGCTCGACATCGCGATGTACCTGAACTTCGACATGGTGGGCTCGCCGAACGCGGCCTACTTCGCCTATGACGGTGACGACTCCAATGCCGAGGGCGCCGGGCCGGGGCCGTTCGGCTCGGCGCAGATCGAGGCCGCCTTCGTCGACTACCTGCAGGGCACGGTGGGGGTGCCGGTCGAGGGCACCGACTTCAGCGGCCGCTCGGACTACGGGCCGTTCATCGCGGTCGGCATCCCGTCCGGCGGGCTGTTCACCGGCGCCGATGGCATCAAGACCCCGGAGCAGGCTGCGAAGTGGGGCGGCACCGCCGGACTCGCCTACGACCCCTGCTACCACCAGGCGTGCGACACGCTCGGCAACGTCGACCGGGTGGCGCTCGACCGCAACGGTGACACCATCGCCTGGGTGACCGCCACCTACGCCGTGAACACGGAAAGCATCAACGGGGTGCCGCCGCGCTCGGAGCGTGCGGCACTGCGGACCGCGTCCATCCGCACGCTCGCGGCGCAGCCGTACCGCAACGACCCGACTGTCTAGAATGCCGGATGGGTGCCTCCCACGCGACTAACGTGATCGCACGGAGGTGGCCACGATGCCGGAGTCCGGCGGGCCCGGGTGGGCCGAGTTCACACCGCGTGAACTCGTGACCATGACGGCGGACGGCCACCTGCGGTCGTGGTCCGAGTTCCACGCGACCCACCCCGTTCCGGTCATCGAAGCGGCACTGCGGGGATTCCCCATCCCGCCGCTCCTGCTCTGGAGGGCTCCGGAGGGGGTGCTGTGGGTGCTCGACGGCGCGAACACGGTCGCCGCGTTTCAGCGAGCGCTGGGGGTCGGGAGTGGCCCCGACCTCGTCATCAACGCGGCGCGCGGCGAGGTACTGGAGCGTCCACGGGACCCTGACCTGGACATGATCGTGCTGCCGCTCGTCGACATCCTCAGCACCGAGGACATCGACGAGCTGTTGCAGGCTGAGCTACTCACCGGGTCCTACGCCCAGCACGTCAGAGCTGTCATGTCGATCCACTCCTACCGCATTCTCGCCGTGGTCACCGACGTGGCACCGTCGGAGCTGCCTGCCGCCGCGGTGCTGCACGGTGGGCGCAGCGTTCTCCTCGCGGTGGACGAGACGCTGAAGGCGCGGTCCCCGCAGGACGCGGTACCCGAGCCGCGATCTCCTGCCACCTACGTCCGCCCGGATCTGACTCCGGTTGCCGTCGCCCACCATGCAGTCGGGTACCCCGCGCCGCCGAGCATCGGCTGGGCCGCCCTGCTCGCCGCCGTCGGCATCACGGACGGGCCACCGGTCGACGCGGCCGAGGACTTATCGGAGCCGCTGCGCGAGGAGCTCGCGGAGGCGGTCTGGGCCGTTCGGCGTGCTGTCACGTTCGCCGAGCGGACGTTCCGCACGTCGGGCCTCGATCTCATTCCGCAGCCGGGAGCGCTCGGGGTCCTCGCTCGCCTCGAACTGCTGAACCAGCCGGGACCGCTCGGCAGCACCGGGCTAATGCTCCTCCGTCGCTGGCTGTGGCGACGCGCCCTGCTCACCGCCGACGAGCTGGGCGGCACCGGGGTCCGTCCCGACGAGCTGGAACTGTCTGCCCCGAGCCCCGAGGCGGCCGCCAGGGCGCTGCTCGGCACCGTGCCCGGAGGAACGCCGCCGACCCCGCAGCTACACACTGTGGGTCTGAGCTCGACGTGGAGCCGCCTGCATCTCCTGGGCATGCTCAGCCTCCGGCCCAGGGATCTCCGCACCTCGCTTCCGGTGCCCGACACGGAGCTGACCCCGACCAGCGGACGGATCGGTCGACGCCTCGTACCCAGTGCCGCGGCCGACCGCCTGGACAACCTCCTGTTTCATCCCCGGCTCAGCGGGCCGGACGGGACACGGCGAGTCCTGCAGGACGTCGACGACGACGCGGTTCTCGCCTCGC
>JALYQB010000105.1 GCA_030856045.1 Actinomycetota bacterium | reverse complement strand
CGCAACGCCACTCACGAGGGTCGGGCACCGAACCGCAGGGCACGCTGGTGCGATGAATAATCAGAACATCACCCGGTCGAACGTGCGAGGAGCCCTTGTGACCCAGCTGTCCAACCCGATCGAGGTCCAGGCCGCCGTCGCCGAGCGTTACAGCGCCGGGGCGCAGGCCGTGGAGCAGGCGCTGTGCTGCCCCGTCGACTACGACCCCCGCTTCCTCGCCGCGATCCCCGCCGAGGTCCTCGACCGCGACTACGGCTGCGGTGATCCGAGCCGCTACCTCACCGAGGGCGAGACGGTGCTCGACCTCGGGTCCGGTGGCGGCAAGATCTGTTTCATCGCCTCGCAGGTGGTGGGTGCCGCGGGGCGGGTCATCGGCATCGACGTCAACGACGACATGCTCGCGCTCGCCCGCGGCGCCGCACCGGACGTGGCCGCGACCGTCGGCCACGGGAACGTGGAGTTCCGCAAGGGCCGCATCCAGGACCTCGCGCTGGACCTCGACGCGCTCGACGGCTGGCTCGCCGGGCACCCGGTGACCGACGTGACCTCGTTGCCGGCGATGGAGGCCGAGGTGCAGCGGCTCCGCACCGAGGCGCCCCTGGTGGCGGACGCGTCGGTGGACGCCGTGGTCAGCAACTGCGTGCTCAACCTGGTGGCCACCGAGCACAAGGAGGCGATGTTCGGCGAGGTGTACCGGGTGCTCCGCCGGGGTGGCCGGGCAGTGATCTCCGACATCGTCAGCGACGTCGAGGTGCCCGAGCACCTGCGCGCGGACCCCGATCTGTGGAGCGGCTGCATCTCCGGGGCCTACCAGGAGGAGGCGTTCCTCGCCGCGTTCGAGCGGGCGGGCTTCCACGCCGTGCTGCTGGACAAGCGGGACTCCGCGCCGTGGCGGGTGGTCGACGGCGTCGAATTTCGGAGCGTGACGGTCATCGCGTACAAGGGCAAGCAGGGGGAGTGCCGCGACCACGGCCAGGCGGTGATCTACAAGGGGCCGTTCAAGGCGGTGCTCGACGACGACGAGCACGTGTTCCACCGCGGTGTGCCTACCGCGGTGTGCGCCAAGAGCTTCGACATCTACGGGTCGGACGCCTACGCCGGCGACTTCGAGCTGCTGGCGCCCGCCGAACCGGTGGACCCTGCCACCGCACCGCTGTTCGACTGCGCCCCACCCGCCGGGCTCACCACGGACGGTGCCGTCGCGCGCCGCACGGTGAGCGGCCTGATCACCTCGAACCGCGACACCGCCACCGGCTGCTGCTGACCGCCGTCCCGACGAGATCCAGGAGTAACCGTGCGCGTACCCGGTGCCGTCCCCGCCTGCCTGCTCGCCGTCGGTGTCCTGCTCACCGGCGCGTGCGCCGAGGGCGGTGACGACGGCACCCTGCGCGTCAGCGGGTCCACCACGGTGAACCCGGTCGCCGCCGACGCCGCCACCGCGCTGCGGGACCGGCAGGGCATGGCCATCACCGTCGACACCCAGGGTGGCTCGGCGGGCGGCCTCGCCCAGCTCTGCTCGGGCGAGATCGACATCGCGATGAGCTCCAAGCCCGTGGCGGACTCGGACCGCCTGCGCTTCCCCGGCTGCGACTACACCCCGACGCGGATCGGGGAGGACGCGGTCGGCGTCATCGTGCGCCGCGAGGTCTACGACGGTGGTGTCCGCAGCCTGCGCCCCGATCAGGTGCGCGGCATCGTCGAGGCACGGATCACCAACTGGTCCGCGGTGGGCGGCCCGGACCTCGACATCTTCGTGTACGACAAGGAGCCCGGCCGCGGCACCCGGGAGGTGCTGGACACCTACCTCTACGGGGACGAGGCCGCGCCGCCGCCACCGGACTCCGACCGGTTCGCCATCGTCGGTGGTAACGAGGAGACCCGCACGAAGCTGCTCTCCACGCCCGGGGCGGTGGGCCCGCTGTCCACGTCGTTCATCGAGGGTTACCCGGGCCTCGCGGCCGTCTCGCTGGAAGGCGTCGAGGCGACCCCCGAGACCATCGCCTCCGGCGACTACCCGATGTCCCGGCCGCTGTTCCTCGTCACCGACGGGCCCGCCCGGGGCGCGGCGAAGACCTTCCTCGACTACGTCGTCTCCGACGCCGGGCAGCGGTTGGTGGCGCGGCACGGTTACCTGACGCTGGCGCAGCTGGCGGGCTGACGCGGTGATCGCCCCGTCCGCCCGTCGGCCCAGGGTGCTGCCGTGGCCGGGCGTGCTCACCGCGGTGGCGGCGGTGTTCGGCCTGTTCGCGGCGTTCACGGTCGTGCAGTTCCTGGTCAGCGGCGCCGCGTCCGGCCCGCTCGACGTCGTACGGCTGCTGACATCCGCGGTCTGGGACCCGCCGCGGGCCGACTTCGGCGCCGCGGCGATGCTCTGGGGGACGGTTGCGGTGTGCGGTGTCGCGCTGCTGATCGCCACGCCGCTGGGCTGGGGCGCCGCGGTCGGACTGGCCGAGCTCACCCCGCCCCGCGCCGCCCGCTGGATGCGGACGGGCGTGGAGGTGCTCGCCGCGATCCCGTCGATCGTTTACGGCCTGATCGGGGTCGCGGTGCTGCGCCCGCTGGTCAGCGCGGTGTTCGGTGTCCCGGGCGGAGACAGCCTGCTCGCGGCGGGGCTCGTGCTGGCCGTGATGGTGCTGCCCACCGTGGTCGCGGTCAGTGTCGACGCGCTCGCGAGCGTGCCGGAGTCCCACCGCGAGACCGCGGCGGCGCTGGGACTCACCCGCACCGAGGTGATCCGGTGGGCGGTCCTGCCGGTGGCCCGCCCCGGGATGCGGGCGGCGGTGCTGCTCGGTCTCGCGCGCGCTCTCGGCGAGACCATCGCGGTGTTCCTCGTGATCGGCCGCGCTGACGGGCGACTCCCCGGTCCCGGTGACCTGCTCGGCTCCCTGGCCCGGCCGGGGCAGACCCTCACCACGAAGCTCGGCGGCCCGGAACCGGTGCTGGCCGGATCCGCCGGGGCGCACTGGGCAGCGCTCTGCGCGATCGGTCTGGTACTGCTGGTCGTGGTCGCGGCCACCACGGTGTTCGGGCTCGCCGGGTCGCGCCGCGATCCCACCGGGACCACCGGCCGGT
>JALYQB010000095.1 GCA_030856045.1 Actinomycetota bacterium | reverse complement strand
GGTCCCCGGACGGCCGGGACCCCACCAGCCGGGGCGCTCCCACGACCCGGCGAGGACGACGCCGACGTGCAGCGGCTGCGCGGGCAGCGCGGCGAGCAGCGCAGCGAGCTCGGAGTCCGACGGCGGTCCCGCGACGCCGACCTCCGGGACGGCGGGAGCGTCGGTGCACGGCAGCACGACCTGCGCGATCCCGTACAGCGCGACGTCACGCCGGCCACGCGCGACGTTGCGCGTGAGGGCCTCCAGCAGCCCGGGCAGCAGCGTGCCGGCCAGCCGGTCGCGGTCCGCCTCGAGCGGATTCAGCAGCCTGGCGGTGCGCCGCCGCGGGTCGTCCTCGGCGAGCCCGAACACGTCCCAGGTGGCGGCGGAGACGAACGGGCTCGGCAGCACCTCGACGAAACCGGCGGCGGCCAGCGCCCTGGACACCCCACGCCGACGGCGTTGCGCCGGGGTCAGGCCACGGCCCGGCGGTGCGGGTGGCAGCTCCGAGGGGATGCGGTCGTAGCCCTCCAGCCGCAGCACCTCCTCCACGAGGTCCGCAGGCTGCGCCAGGTCGGGTCGCCATGTCGGCGGGGTGACGGTGATCACAGTCGTCGCGGCGCCGGTCACCTCGACCCGGCAGCCGATCTGCGTGAGCCGCTGCACCACCGTGCCCCGCTCATGGCGGATCCCCGCAACACGGTCCGGCAGGTCGAGCGCCATCGTGACCGAGCCGGGGGGCTCGGGGCGCCCTCGGTCGGTGCGTCCCGCGGCGATGGTGCCGCCGCCGTAGCGCACGAGCAGCTGCGCGGCGAGCTCGGTGGCGGCGGGCGGCAGCGCCGGGTCCACCGACCGCTCGAACCGCTTGGCTGCTTCGCTGGGAAGTTTGTGCCGTCGCGCCGAGCGGGCGACGGTCGCCGGCTCCCAGTTCGCGGCCTCGAGCAGCAGGTCCGTGGTGCCGTCGCCGATCTCGGCGCTCGCGCCACCCATGACCGCAGCGAGCGAGACGGGCCCGGTGTCGTCGCACACGACCATGTCATCGGGGTCGAGGGTGCGCTGCGCGCCGTCGAGCGTGGTCAGCGTCTCGCCCTGCGCTGCGCGGCGGATCACGATGTCACCGTCGACGCGCTCGGCGTCGAACGCGTGCAGCGGCTGGCCGAGCTCGAGCATCACGTAGTTGGTCACGTCGACAGCCAGCGAGATCGTCCGCAGGCCCGCGAGCTGCAGGCGCCGCCGCAGCCACCACGGGCTCGGCGCCGCCGGGTCGATCCCGGTCACCCTGCGCATCACGAACCGGCGGCAACCCAGCTGATCCTCGATGCGCACCGGCCACGCGACACCCTCGACCTCCGGGACCTCGAGCAGCGCGGGATCGCCGTAAGGGACGTCGTACGCGCAGGCCAGCTCGCGCGCGAGGCCGCGGACCGAGAAGCAGTAGCCGCGGTCGGGGGTGATCGCGAGCTCGACGACCGCGTCGTCCAGTCCGAGCAGGTCGATGGCGCTCTGGCCGGGCGTCGCCTCCTGGACGGGGAGTACGAGGATGCCGGTGCGGTCCTCACCGAGGCCGAGCTCGCGGGCGGAGCAGATCATGCCGTTCGAGACGTGTCCGTAGGTCGTGCGGGCCGAGATGGCGAAGTCCCCCGGCAGCACCGATCCGGGCCGCGCGACGACCACCAGGTCGTCGACGGCGAAGTTCGTCGCGCCGCACACGATGCCGACGGACGCCGGCTCGTCCACGTCGACCTGGCAGTACCGGATGGACTTCTTATGGCCGGTGAGCTCCTCGATCCCGACCACGCGCCCGACCACGAGCGGGCCCGTCACCGGGTTGAGCTGCGTGATCTCCTCGACCTCGAGCCCGACCCGGACGAAGGCCTCGCCGAGCTCCTCGACGCTGGGCGCTTCGCTGTCCGCCGGCAAGGCGACGTGCTCGGACAACCACGACACCGGGACCCGCATCTGCTATAGCTCCGTTTCGTCTGGTCGATTCCGCATGCGCTACATCTCCGTCCCGAAGGCGCTCGTGAAGCGGACGTCGCCCTCGATCATGTCGCGCATGTCGGAGATGCCGTTGCGGAACATGAGAGTGCGCTCGATACCCATGCCGAACGCGAAGCCCGAGTAGACATCGGGGTCGATGCCGCAGGCCCGCAGGACGTTCGGGTTGACCATCCCGCAGCCCCCCCATTCGACCCAGCCGGCACCGCCCTTCTTCGCCGGGAACCACACGTCCGGTTCGGCGGACGGTTCGGTGAAGGGGAAGTACGACGGGCGCAGCCGGATCCGCGAGGAGCCGCCGAACATCGCGCGGGCGAACGCGTCGAGGGTGCCCTTGAGGTGCGCCATCGTGAGGCCCTTGTCGACCGCGAGGCCCTCGACCTGGTGGAACACCGGCGTGTGGGTGGCGTCCAGCGCATCGGTGCGGAAGGTGCGACCGGGACACACGACGTAGACGGGCAGCTCGCGCTCCAGCAGCGTGCGCACCTGCACGGGCGAGGTGTGGGTGCGCAGCACCTGCCGGGAACCCTCGGGGGCGACGTAGAAGCTGTCCTGCATGGTGCGCGCAGGGTGGTCCTTGCCGAAGTTCAGCGCATCGAAGTTGAACCACTCCGCCTCGAGCTCGGGACCCTCGGCCACCTCGTAACCCATGCCGACGAACACGTCGGTGATCCGCTCGCCCAACGTGGTGATCGGGTGGCGCGCACCGATCGGGACGCGGTCCCAGGGCAGCGTGACGTCGACCGTCTCCTCACGCAGCGTCCGCGCGTCCCGCTCGGCGGTCAGGGCGGCACGTCGCTCGTCGAACGCAGCCTGCGCGGCGGCCCGGCTCTCGTTGAGGCGCTTGCCCGCATCGGCCTTCGCCTGCGGCGGCAGCGCACCGATCTCGCGGCGGGCGGTCGACAGCGGGGAGCGGTCACCGAGGTGGACGGGCTTGGCGGCGGCCAGCGAGTCGAGGTCCGCAGCGGCGGCGAACGCCTTCTCGGCCTCCTCGACGGCCCGGGCGAGCGCCGTGGGCGACAACTCAGCGACCTGCTTGGGGTCGTACCCGTTGTTCGGTCCGGACATGTGGTGAAACTCCCCCGGTCGCACGGTGGGCCGGTCTCCGGCGGCACGCGGCCTGCCCAGGGTCGGTGCAGGTGGTCGGTGCAGCGTGGTCGGCGCGGATCGTCCGGGCTGATCCTAGGTGATCGACCCGGACGGCGTCCCCGCAGATCCGGGCCGGTGGGCGCGGGCGCTGGCGTAGAGGCACACCGCCGCCGCAGTGGCCAGGTTCAGGCTCTCCGCGCGGCCGTGCAGCGGGACGGCCATCGCCGCGTCGGCCACGGCGAGCAGCTCAGCGGGCAGGCCGTGGGCCTCGGAGCCGAACAGCCATGCGGTGGGGGCGGCGAGCGTGCCGTCGTCGAGCGCGGTGTCGAGGTCCCGGCCGGTGACGCCGTCGGCGGCGAGGATCTGCAGGCCTGCCTCCCGGCACGCGCGGACCGCGGCGAGCGGGTTGGGCTCCACGGCGAGAGGGAGGTGGAAGATGCTGCCGGTGGATGCCCGGACGCACTTGCCGTTGTGCGGGTCGACGCCGTGGCCGGCGAAGACCACCGCCCCCGCGCCTGCCGCGTCGGCGGCCCGCACCACGGTCCCGGCGTTGCC
>JALYQB010000050.1 GCA_030856045.1 Actinomycetota bacterium | reverse complement strand
ACCCGAACGCCGTTGCACACCCCGCGACCAACTCGGCAGCGGCAGCCAGCAACGTCAATCGCGGCGAGGTCTGCCAGGCCAGGCGCACCAGCACCCCCACCGCGACCGGCGCCGCACGCAGCATCCGGCCGATACCCGAGCCGGCCATCGTCTCGCTCACCTTCGCCCAGGCCGGGGTCGTGACGTCGTCGACGCCGATCAGCGTGCGCTCACCCAGGTCTGGTGAGCCGACACCCGGAGCTCGCCTGAACCTCATGGTGGCCTCCCCGTGCTCACACCCGCAGATCGCAGCGTGCCACGTCCACTCGGCACGCGGTGCGGCGTGGACGCTCACCGGCTGAGAGAAAAGCAGCTGCCCCCTGTCGATGATTCGTCGAGTGGTCAACCTGCGGTTCTCTTGCGTCTCCCCGGGCCGTATCGAGGCAGGTACACGAGGTTCGCTTCGGGGTCAACGTCGAGCACCACGTCGCGAACCAGCGCCCGTCGCCAACGTAGGACCAGCTGCAGAAGGAGGTCACCGTTTGGCTCAGCGGCGGCAACGATTGCGGCAACAAGCTCGTTGCGCCGCGTACCGGCACCAGCATCGTTGGCTGCTGCGACGAGTTGGTCGAGCCTACGGTCCGCAGGTAGCGGCCAGTTGACCGCCGCCGCCTTAGGCAGCACCCCGTGGGCCTTCACGTCGGGCTCGAGCTGGACCCCGCGATCGTCCTCGTGCACGCTGCTCAACTCCCGGCGTGTCTCTGCCTGACCAATGTACTTAGCAAGTACCTTGCAGGTAGCGAGGTCATATGCGCTCGCTACATATAAGCTTCGCACAGTCCTCGAAGGAAGAGGTGGTTACGTTGAGTGACTCAGCGGCCGTCACGGAGCCCCTGCTTGATGTGCGCGACGTCTTGGAGGCCTTCCGTCGGAACCATGTTGTCCAGACCGGTTGGGCCGAAACGTTGAGTCGAGCCGCTCAAGCTCTCGACAACCTGCCCACCACAGCGGAGGTCCAGGGTACAGCCACCTGGATTGCGAGCGAACTTCGAAAATTGGTGTTCCATGGACTGGCATACGACGAGCAAGTATTAAGTCAGGTCGCAAACCGGACAGCCGACATTCTTAATTCTATGAGGGTACCTGGTATACCTCGACCGGAGGATGAGCATTGGGAATTCTCATAACCCTACCTTCGCATCGTACGAACGGAACAAATACCATATACGGTGCTGGCCCCTGCTTCCAGTGCGGCCCTAGCCGTCTCGTTCATGCTGTCTCCGGAGCGAAATACGTCATCTACTACGAGTGCGATACTGCCCTCGATCGTCGTTTCGACGTAGAAGCGATTAGAAATCACGTCGGCACGTTGCGCAGCGTCAAGGTTCTTCGACGGTGCCCGGAACTCATCACGGGACTTAACTCTTACTCGCTGCTTGCTGAGGTCCCTAGCAACCGTCGCGGCCATGCGTGAACCGAATGACACCTGAGAGGCATCATGGCCAGGGACGTCTAAGACGACGTCAACTCGCTGCATGACTGGGTGCCGAGTAACAACGTCGCAGACTAGGCTCACGAGCTTACGACCGACTTCTCCCTGTTTGGCATCATCTAAACGATAGCGATACTTGCCGCGATGCACGAGATCGCCGACCTCACTATTAGGCCAGCTATAGGGATCGATACCGACTGGGCGTTTGTACCAATCCAGTGCCAGCGCGGTCCTGAGGTTCGTCGGTCGAGGGAGCGTGATGACTTCCTTCAATAAGTCCAAGAGTGTCCAGACACGAGGCTGTAGACATCCGGGGCCACGGAGGACGTGAGTCCAAGCGCTCGCAACCTCGGCCGGCAGCGGCACAACTGCATAGGCGGGCTCCGCTGCCGCAACCTGCGCCTGGATCTCATCTGTACCCCTAAGCCAGAGGTGATGCCCCGCAGGGTCATCGACCGTCCCCCACGCGGCCAGCCGGCTCCCTCGGCTGTCGCTGACGAACGGCTGCGGCGACAGGTCCATCGGCATGTGTGCTTCCCCTTCGGCCGGTTGAGGCCATCCTGCGCGGCCCAGAGCTACCCCCACAGCCGACGCGCCGTACTCTTCGTGAGGCCTACTTGAAACTCAGCTGCGGGTGGACGATGCTGTCGAACATGCGTTCGATGAAGCGGGGTAGTCTAGAGATGTGTTGTAGCCATGCCACGGCGGTGCTTGAGGGCTGGTTGACATGGACCCGCTGACCAAGCTAGAGCTCGCAATCGCCGCCACGAAACACGGAGCCGGTAAGCGCAAGCTAGCTACTCGGGTCCGACATGGTGGTCTTGATGCGTTGAGCCAGAATCTAGAAGTCCTTGACGGCGCTAGCCGACATCGGGTCCGCGATGAGGCGGAGCAACTCGCGGAGCGTGGGACTACTGCTTTTTTGCGAGGCTCGGCTCAGTACCCGCGATTGCTTGACCTTATTGAGAACGCCCCGCCAGTTCTCTTCGCACTGGGAAATGATTCCTTACTCCTAGAACCCGGCATCGGCGTATGTGGCGCCCGCAATGTCAGTGGTGACGGAGTTCAAGCGGCGATGACCTGCGGACAAACGGCGGCTAGTCAAGGGCTGGTATCGGTCTCTGGGTACGCCCGGGGCGTCGATATGGCTACACATGTGTCGACTCTTCGAGCGGGTGGCGCTACCATCATCGTGCTTCCAGAAGGAATAGATCACTTCAGAGTGAAGCGTGGTGAGTTCTCGGACGCTTGGGATCCGAGTCGGGCTCTGGTCCTCTCGCAATTCTCACCGACACAGCCATGGACGACTGGTGGCGCCATGACCCGCAATGGCGTCATCATCGGGCTGAGCCTCGCTCTCGTTGTTGTCGAGGCTGGCGAGACAGGTGGTACCCTCGCGGCCGGCAAACGCGCGCTCGAGCTGGGGCGTCGAGTGATTGCGCTTGAGTTCACAGATACTCCGCGCGGCAATAAGATGCTCTTGGACCGTGGTGCTGTGGCAGCAGCTGACAAGACTGAGCTCAGCGATTTTCTGAACGCGCTTCGATTCGTGGCTGAGGAACCCGTGCGCCCGAACGAGGTAGATCCACAAGAACTACTGATTCCCGAGCTGCCCGGCCCGGCCCGCCGGTAGCGGAGCGAGATCGGGGCCGTGCCGGTGCGCCGCCGAAGGCGTCGGTGTTCGCCTGGTTGGAAGCAATGACCACCATGCCGGTCGGCACATCCTTGGTACTGTACGCAGCATGTCGAGGCCCTCGCGTCTCGCTCGCGCTGCCACGACGAGGGCTGCCGAGTCGGGCGGACTCAGCGCCTCGGACCGCAGCCGGTTGAACACCAGGCTACAAGCAGTGACCTCGGCCTCCTTGTCCAGGTGCAGGGCGCTCGCGGTGTGTTCGACGTAGGCGATTTCGGGCTCGTCGGGCTCCCCGAAGCCGAGCACGGTGAACGAGCCGTCCATGCCGGCGTGCACTCCGAGCGAGGTCGGCAGCACCTGCAGGATCACCGACGGCAGCTCGGTCGCCGCGACGAGGTGCCGCAGTTGCGCCCGCATCACCTCGACTGAGCCGACCGGACGGTGCAGCGCGGACTCGTCCACGATGGCCACGAGGTCCAGAGCCGGTTCCTCGGTGAGCCGCCGCTGGCGGCGCAGCCGGACCGCCACGTCCCGGTCGACCTCGGCCTCAGTCGGGCGGCGGCGGGACGATCGGAACAGTGCACGCATGTAGTCCTCGATCTGCAACAGGCCTGGTACGTAGGCGAGCTGGTAGTCGTGCACCACCGTTGCATCCGCCTCCAGCCCGACGTAGCCCTGGTCGCGGATGCCGTAGGCGTGCCACCAACCCTTCTGCCGAGCGGCACGCACCAGCTCGATCGTCTCGGTCCAGTGGTCGCCGCCCACGTCGTAGAGGTCGAGCATGCTGCGGACCCCATGCACGTCCACACCCTGCTGTGCGGTCTCGATCCGGCCGAGCTTGCTGGTGGACCAATCAAGCTTGGGCGCCGCCTCCTCCAGCGTCAGCCCCGCTTCCTCACGCAGCCGGCGCAGCCGCCTGGCGAGTTGGCGTTGCTGCAGCGTCCCGTTGGTGCGCACCCCCACCTCCACGTCGGCGTGGTGATCATGACAGTGGGAAGGCCCGAAGTGGGAACCCAACACCTCCTCACCCGGTGGTGTCTTCCCGTACGGAGTCTGGGCGGCGTACCCGACTGATCAGGAAGGAGCAGCCAGATGACCAGCACGACCGAGACCGTCCAGCAGCGTGGTTGCGAGGCGCCCGGGGTTGTCGCGCTGTGGCGGCAGGAAGGGGACGGCGAGGAAGAGGTGGCCGGATGGGCGATGGTGCTCGCGGACCGGGTGGTGGCATACGTGCCCGACCGCGTCGGCGTCGGCGCCATGCTCAGCACCTTCTCGTCGATGAACTCCGCGGAACGAGTGCTCGCGTACGCCGACATCTACGTCGGGGACTAGTGACCACTCTCATCTGCCTGCGCATCAGCGTCCGCACCACGAAGTGGAACCATTTCGTGGATCGCGTCCGAGCGTGCGGGCGCAGGCCCCGGCACGAGGTGAGGTGATCACCGTTCCGCGACCGTGGACACCGCTGTGCTGAGTCCGCGGCGAGCGACAGCAGCCGCGGGGTGAGGGTGCAGAGGTCGAGCGGATACACCGACGCACTTCCGGGCGGCGGTACCAGGGGTCAGCGCTGCACCGCGGCACCCCCACCGCCAGGGCGGTACGCAGCGCGGTTGCCCCCGCCCGTCACCGAACCTCCAGCCGTGCTTGACCTGCACATACTTCTGACCACGTGAGACCTGACACCCTCCTTCGCGCGTCTGCGGCCACGGGCTGAGCTGCACCGATAGACTGGTCGGGTTGCGTCGTTGACGCACGTCGCAGCGACGCACCAACGGCGAAGGGAAGCCAGTTCTGTGACCGAGATCACCCTGCCGTCCGGCGGCGACCGCCTCGAGCCGGTCGACATCCAGCAGGAGATGCAGCGCTCCTACATCGACTACGCGATGAGCGTGATCGTCGGGCGCGCGCTGCCGGTCGTCGAGGACGGCCTGAAGCCGGTGCACCGTCGGGTGCTGTATTCGATGTACGACTCCGGCTTCCGCCCAGACCGCGGGTACGTCAAGTGCGCGCGGGTCGTCGGCGACGTGATGGGCAACTACCACCCGCACGGCGACACCGCCATCTACGACACCCTGGTGCGGCTCGCGCAGCCGTGGTCGATGCGCTACCCGCTGGTCGACGGCCAAGGCAACTTCGGCTCCCGCGGCAACGACCCCGCCGCGGCGATGCGGTACTGTATCGTTTCAGGTTCCCGGATCCGGCTGGCTGATGGATCCTCGGCACGAATCGGTGACGTCGTTCCCGACGCCGAGCCGAACACAGACAACCCGATCGATCTCAAGGTCCTGGACCGCAGCGGCAATCCGGTTCGCGCCGAGATGCTGTTCCACTCCGGTGAGCACCCGACGCTTCGCATCTGCACCCGCGAGGGATACGAGCTGGCCGGCACGGTCAACCATCCGGTGCTGTGCTTGGTGGACGTACTGGGCGTTCCCTCGCTGGCGTGGAAGCTGTTCGCGGACGTGCAGCCAGGAGACCGGGTCGCCATCGCGCGGACACCCCGTACCGAGTTGGGAATCCCGTCGTGGGGCGAAGTGGCGGCCGGCATCGTCCTCGGCGCATTCGTCAGCGAGGGCTTCGTCTCCGAGAACCGCGCGGGCTTCAACAACATCGACGGTGAGTTCTTCGACCTCGTCCGCACTGCCTACGACACCGCCGTCGGGGGTCCTCGCTACGTCAGTTCCCGCACGATCGCGTCGGGTTCGGTCTTGCACGAGCTCGATGTCCACAACCTCACCGCGCTGCGACGCAGCGTGCTGAGTGAGGTCATCGGGCGGAGCGCTGCGAAGCGCGTTCCCGAGTTCGTGTGGTCAGGGTCGCCCCAGCTGCGGCGCGCGTTTCTGCAGGCGCTGTTCACCGGGGACGGCTCCGCGTCGAGACTGCCCCGCGACACGGTGCAGGTGTC
>JALYQB010000041.1 GCA_030856045.1 Actinomycetota bacterium | reverse complement strand
CGGATCGGCACCCAACCGGGCCCGGGCCCGCGACAGCGAGGAGATGTTCGGTCGCCGCCACCGCCGACCCTGGCCCGCCGCGACCCAGCCGTCGGGATCGGGGACCACGCCCTCGAGCAGGTCGCGGGCCCGCCGCCGGTGGTACAACCCGTCCACCAGCTTGATCAGCACCTGGCCGTAACCGCAGTTGCGGCCCCGGAACAGCCACAACGCCAGCACGAAGTACACCACCATCCGGGCCGGCAACAGCCGCCGACGGACCTCCCTGGTGTCGGTCGTCGCGACCACCCGATCCACCAACTCCGGCGGGAACGCCTTGGTCAACGCCCCCACCGACACCCGGTCGGGCAACCAGCCCTCCGGAGACACCCCCTCGGACCCGTCGTGCGCCACCGCGAGATCATCCCGTTAGACGATCACCCAAGCCGGTACATAACCCGGCGTGTCGCAACCTGATCACGCTAACGCAAGGCCATTGACGCATAGCCCGCCTCGGAGGGCATAGAAACATGCCCCAGACCAACGCAGCGATGATCAGGAGCAGGGTCACTACGCATAGCCCGCCTCGGAGGGCATAGAAAACCCTGAACGAGCCGCTTGACTACTGCAGGCGGCGCTACGACGGTCACTACGCATAACCCGCTTCGGCGTGCATAGAAACAGATGAGCGCCACCGCTCCCAGAACGAAGAAAGTTATTGGCGCTACGCATAGCCCGCTTCGGAGGGCATACCCCCTGCGTGAGAGCAAGGAACACTGGGAGTGTCGCCGAGCAGGAGGCGACACCGACCGAGGTGACATGCGGGGCGGGGTGGAGCAGCGTGACGCGTTCGCCGTCGAGCTGCGGCGGTTATGCGCCGATGTCGGGCTGTCGCTTGCCGACCTCGCCCAGCACGTACACGTCAACCGCGGCTACCTCGGGCACGTCGTACACGTTCAGCGCTGGCCGTCCCGTCCCGTGGCCGCTGCGCTCGACCGCGCTCTCGCCGCCGACGGCCGGCTGCTCGCGGTGTGGCCGCAGCAGACGCCGCGGCACCACCAGCCTGCCAGCCCGAACCGGCCGACGACGCACTGTCGCTACCCCTCGACGAGTGGACCGCGCCCGACGCGTCCCAGCTTGCCGACCACCCAACCGCGTGCCTGCTGCGGCACGCCGCCTACACCGACCCGGTCGGCCGGGCGCTGCCCGGTGCCGGTCGCGGAGCTGTGCCGGCTCGTCGGATAGGTCCTCGCCGACGCTGCGGCTCCCGACGCCGCCGCCCGTTTACCACCTGCTCGGGGTGCACGCAGCCCACGCCGCGAGGACCGCCTCACCGCCGCGGATCTCGTGTCGACCCTGACCTACCAGGTCGCCAACGTCGGCTACGTCGAGCTCGGGCAGCCTGACCGGGCATCCCCGCGAGTCCGCGCTCTACACCTCATGGCCGCCGAGGCGCACCTATAGCACGGGCGACGTCGACCACGCCGCGCACCTCGCCGGCCGCACCCTCGACCTGTCGTCCTCGACCAGCTCATCACGCGGTGACGATCGGGTGGCGCTGTTGCGGTCGCGACTCGACTCGTGCGCGGCCGTGCCCGCGGTGAGCGCGTTCGTCGACCGGTCCGCGCCTGGCACCGGGGAGTCGCCGCGCATGGGGTCACCGGCCGAGGCCCGGTCGCGGGCGGTGTGGGTCTTCCTCGACAACGACGTGAAGGTGCGAGCCCCGGTGGACGCGATCGCGTTCGCGAACCGGCTCGACCTCGGCTCCGATTGACCCGGCGTCGCTGCAGCTCCTCGGAGGCGGCTGCCGGTGAGGGTTGCCGTTGACGGGCGGAATGCGCAGCTCGAACTCCGACCAGTCCGCGACATTCTTGTGCAATTCCCAGCCGGTGTACTGGGCGCCCGATCGCTGACCGAGCCACGGCTGCCGGCTGTCCTCGGCATCGGCGTAGATCACGTACTCGCCGTTGCCGTCGGGGTTGACCCGCACCCGAATCGTCACCATCACTGCGGCCGTCCCTCCTGCAGCTCGAATAGCTCTGCGAGCACGTCCTCGCACCGCCCGTCGCGGAACCACACGGTGCCGGATCCGTCCGGCGGCTCCGAAGGCACGATCAGCCGGTCGTCACGGGTGGGCTGCCGCATGGCCGTGCAGCGGTTCTCGCCCTCGATCGCTACCGCGTCGGTCCAGTCCGGGCCGATGTGCACGGCGACGAGCGCCACGGGCTCGCCATGGCGGTCGCGGATCAGCTCACCGCGCCACCCGTTGTCGGCCGTCAGGCGCCGCAGGTACCGCGTGGCCGGGTACGTCCTGCCGGTCATCTGGCGCCTGCTCGGTAGGCGTGACGGCCACGGGAACGTGGGCGGGGACGGCGGCGCGGTGTGGATACCGGCCGCGCCGGCGCCGCCGGACCCAGCAGCACACGCAGCAGCGGCGCAACGTCAGCGATCACGGGTCTCACCGTGGTGCCCTGCGTGAGCGCGCGGAACATGGTGGGTGTCGCCGAGTGGGTGACGACACCGACCGAGGTGACATGCGGGGCGTGATGGAGCAGCGTGACGCGGTCGCCGCCGAGCTGCGGCGATGACGCGCCGATGCCGGGTTGTTTGCATCACGGGTGTCCATTACGCGGTCCCCTTGTCGGAAGTGGAATGGCCAGACCGGCGACTCGGAGTCTCGGGGCATCGCCGGTCCGGCCATGACCCTGGCGGAGCGATTCCCAGGGCTGGGCGAAGTCAACACGCCGGGACGCCCATGTGCAAGACTCAATTTCCGCACTCGTTATGATTCAGAAGGACCATTCGTTTCACTGCGAAGCGCGCACCGAAACTC
>JALYQB010000037.1 GCA_030856045.1 Actinomycetota bacterium | reverse complement strand
CGCGGGGCGCGATCCCGCCGACCTTGTCACGCAGTTCCACGACGAGCCGCTCCGCCCCCTTGCGCCCGACGCCCGGCACCGAGGTGAGCACGGCGAGGTCGCCCTCGGCCAGCGCGCCGCGCAGCGTGGCGGGGTCGAGCACGGCCAGCGTCGCCAGCGCCAGCCTAGGTCCGAAGCCGGACACCGTCTGCAGCAGTCCGAACAGTCCCCGGGCCTCGGAATCGGCGAAGCCGTACAAGGTCAGCGAGTCCTCCCGTACCACCAGCGCAGTCGTGAGCCGAGCCTGCTCGCCGCGGCGCAGCGTGGCCAGCGTGGCGGGCACCGCGTGCACCGCGAGCCCGACCCCGCCGACCTCCACCACGGCGTGGTCCAGGCCGATCGAGAGCACCTCGCCACGAATCGACGAGATCACGCCCTGCCTCCTCGACGGACCGCGGCGGCGAGGCGGGCCTCCATCGGCGCCCGCCACAGATGGCACACCGCCAGCGCCAGCGCGTCCGCGGCATCGGCCGGGCGCGGCTCCGCGGGTAGCGCGAGCAGCCGGGTCACCATCACCGTCACCTGCTCCTTGCCGGCCCGGCCGGAGCCGGTGACCGCGGCCTTGACCTCGCTGGGAGTGTGGAACGCGACCGGGATCCCGCGCCGGGTCGCCAGCAGCGCCACCACGCCCCCGACCTGCGCGGTGCCCATCGCGGAGCGCACGTTGTGCTGGCTGAACACCCGCTCCACGGCGACGACGTCGGGGGCGTGCTCGTCCAGCCAGCTCTCGACGGTGTCGGCGAGTGCGCACAGCCGGCGGCCCAGCTCGACGTCCGGGGACGTGCGCACGACGGCCACGGCGACGCAGCTCACCATCCGCCCGGGGCCGCCGTCGACCACTCCGAGCCCGCAGCGCGTCAGCCCGGGGTCCACGCCCAGCACCCGCACCGGCTACCTCCTCCGTGACGAACAGGCGTTCGAGCCGGAGGGTACCCGGGAGCCGGGCGAGGACCGCGGCGACGCGCGGGTCTGGCGAACCGCGCCTCAGCCCACCTCGGCCATGACCTCGTCGGTGACGTCGAAGTTCGCGTAGACGTTCTGCACGTCGTCGCAGTCCTCCAGCGCGTCGATCAGCTTGAACACCTTCCGGGCGCCCTCCACGTCGAGCGGGGTGCTCGCCGAGGGCAGGAAGCCGGCGTCGGCGGAGTCGTAGTCGATACCGGAGCGCTGCAGCGCGGAGCGGACCGCGACCAGGTCGGTGGCCTCGGAGACCACCTCGAAGGACTCGCCGAGGTCGTTGACCTCCTCGGCCCCGGCGTCGAGCACCGCGTCGAGCACGGCGTCCTCGGTGACCGTGATGTCCTGCGCCTTGGGCAGCAGCACCACACCCTTGCGGGTGAACAGGAACGACACCGATCCGGCGTCGGCCATCGAACCGCCGTTGCGAGTCATCGCGGTACGCACCTCACCCGCGGCGCGGTTGCGGTTGTCGGTCAGGCACTCGACGAGGATCGCCGTCCCACCCGGGCCGTAGCCCTCGTACATGATCGTCTGGTACTCGGCTCCTCCGGCGTCGGCACCCGACCCGCGCTTGACCGCGCGGTCGATGTTGTCCCCGGGGACCGAACTCCTCTTCGCCTTCTGGATCGCGTCGAACAGCGTCGGGTTGCCATCGGGGTCAGCACCGCCGATTCGCGCCGCCACCTCGATATTCTTGATCAGCTTGGCGAACATCTTGCCGCGCTTGGCGTCGATCGCGGCCTTCTTGTGCTTCGTGGTGGCCCATTTGGAGTGGCCGCTCATCCGTCCGTGCTCCTCGTCCGCCGGCCGGGCCGGCTCGTCATCCCCGCGCGGCGGCGGCCCGCCGGACCGTCTCGCAGAACAGCTGGTGCACCCGTCGATCGCCGGTCAGCTCGGGGTGGAATGCGGTGGCCAGGACGTTCCCCTGCCGGACCGCGACGATCCTACCGGCGGCCGCCCCCGCACCGGGGACCTCGGGCACCCTGGCGAGCACCTCGACCTGGGGGTCCGCCTCCTCGACCCACGGCGCGCGGATGAAAACGGCACGCACTGGGCCACCGCTGACCTCGGCGAAGTCCAGGTCCGCCTCGAACGAGTCGGCCTGCCGACCGAAGGCGTTGCGCCGGACCACGACGTCCAACCCACCGAGCTGCTGCTGATCGGGCCTACCATCCAGAACCTCGCGGCCGAGCAGGATCATTCCCGCGCAGGACCCGTAGGCCGGCATCCCGTCCCGCAGGCGCTCGCGCAGCGGCTCGAGGAGATCGAACGCGACGAGCAGCCGGCTGATCGTGGTGGACTCCCCGCCCGGGATGACCAGCGCGTCGACCTCCGCCAGCTCCGCGGGCCGCCGGAC
>JALYQB010000799.1 GCA_030856045.1 Actinomycetota bacterium | reverse complement strand
GGTCGCCGCCGCGTTCGGCATCCAGCCCGGGTATGGCTCCACACTGCGCAAGCGGTTCCGCGAGCACGGCTCAGCCGGCCTGGTGAGGGTGTCGGGGCGCAAGGCGGTGCTGACCCCCGAAGTGATCGCCACCGCCCGCCGGTTACTCGACGAGGGCCGCTCACGAGCCCAGGTGGCCGACCGATTCGGGGTGAGTCCCTCGGCGCTGAGCAAAGCGCTGACCCGCCACCGGGCCCCGACCCAGCCGGCCCCGGCCCAGCCGGCTCAGACCGAGCTGGAGGTCTGCAGCACCGATCAGGTGCCACCACAGCAAGGCTGCCCCGATCCCGATGGTGCCCGCGACGGGGCCGCCGACACGGCCGCCGACACCACCGGCCCCGGCGCTGACACCACCACCACCGGGGAGGACGCCGACACCGCTGATGACAGCATCCAGGACATGGCCGATCAGGCCGAGGAGGCCGATCCAGCTGATCAGGCCGCGGGGGCCGGGGGTGAGACCGGCTCGGCCGTGGCGCCGCGGATCACTGAGGGCGTGTTCGCCACCCGGTATGGCGGGGTGATGCTCGCTCACGCCTACCTGGACCGCATCGGGGCGTGCGGGGTGCTGGCCGGGTTGCCCCAGACGCCCTGGCGGCGGTTCGACCAGTCCCAGATCGCCTGTCACACGGTCCTGGCGTTACTGCTGGGTGTCGGGTCGATCGAGCAGGTCAAGACCCTGCTGCGGGCCCAGGCCGGGCCGCTGACCGGCACACCGGTGTCCCCGGAGCTGCACACCCTGCGGCCCCGCCTGTCCGCGATCGCCGACCAGCTCGACGTGCTCGCCCTGCAACGCACCCTCGCCACGGCGATGCTGGCCCTGGCCGGCGCATCAGCGGGCATCTACTACGTCGATGACCACTTCGTCCCCTACAGCGGTGCCAAACCCGTGGCGATGGGACACAACGGCAAAAGAGGCCGCTGCGAACCCGGCCGCGCCGACACACTGATCACCAACACCCGCCCCCTGGCGGTGTGTTTCACCACCGGGGAACCCTCGCACCTGGCCAAGACCATGGCCCCCGCCCTGGACCAGCTGCGACAGATCATCCCCGACGGCAGGATCATGCTCGGTTTCGACCGCGGCGGCGCCTACGCCGAGGCGTTCACCGCCTGCCATGACCGTGGCATCGACTTCGTCACCTACCGGCGCGGCAAGCTCGCCGACCACACCACCGGCCCACGCGCCCACACCGTCACCCGCGACCGCGACCGCGGTCGCGACCGGATCACCGTGCACCTGGCCGACGAGCTCATCGACTTCCCCGGCTACCAGGGCCCCTGCCGCCAACTCACCCTGTTCGAACCCAGTACCGGCGGCGACCTGACCCCGGTGCTGCAGGTCCTGACCAGTGACCTCGACGCCCCCGCCCCCGACCTGCTGTTCACCCTCAAAGGCCGGTGGGTGATCGAGAACACCTTCAAATACCTCGGCTTCTACGGCATCGACTGGCTCCTCGACTACCACGCCGAGATCGCGGTCAACACCAAACTCATCGACAACCCCGCCCGCACCCAAGCCAACACCGCGATCCGCGCGGCCAAAGCCGACCTGGCCGAAGCCCAACGCGCCCTGGGCGAACTCCTCAACGCCGACCTGTCCGCCGCCGACAAGAACACCGCCATCCCCGGCGCCCAACAAGCCCTCACCCACCACGCCGACAACATCGCCACCCTGATCACCGCACGCAACAAGATCCCCACCCAACTACCCGCCAACCAGATCAACCCCGACGCCAAACGCGCCCTGCTGCGCGCCCACCGCCGTGCCTTCGTCATGACACTGCGCCTGCTGGCCTACAACACCGACACCTGGCTCGCCGACCACTTCAACACCTACCTCCAAGACCCCAACGAATACCGGGCCATCATGCGCAGCCTCATGCACCACGGCGCCACCATCACCTACCAACTCGCCACACGATGACCCAACCTCGACTCAAGGTCATCACCTACTTCAGGAGGTCATGGTGGGGACAGCGGCGCTGGCGCAGCCTGGGGCCATGCACGACAACCGTGAACTCGGCCCCACCCGCTGGCGCTTCCGGTACCAGCTGGTCGCAATCGACAGCCCTTCCGTCGTTCGAGTCCTCGTCGGACGCAGCGACGCGCGGTGGGCGCAATCCGCACCGGAGCGTTCGGCATGAGCCTGAGCGCGCATCAGACCAGTCATGACCTGCTGCGTGAGATGCTGCGTGGAGATCTGCTGGCCGCCGTGGAGTCGGGGAAGGGCGGGCTCGGCTCGGTTCAGGGTCGGGCGAGTGCAGCGTTGTATGAGCTGCTCTGCGATCACCCCGTCGATCGGCGCGGCCGGTGCCGGTCCTGCCATCAGCCGCGAGCGGTACTCAGACGTAGGCCTCGTTTCTGCCGCGTCTACGTGGCAGCGCGCTACTACCTCCATCAATCCGCCGAGGTGCTGCTCGGTCACCTCGCACGCGAACTGCACCAAGGCGCTGTGCCGCAACGCGGCGTGGCGGACCCGCCGTCGTGTAGCGCGGTGTGTGCGGTACCAGGCGGACTGGAGGCTACTGAGGTGCTGCCGAGGATCGAGGCCGACTCGTTCGCCGCCAGCGGTGAGCGCCGGAATGCTCCGTCCCTCCCGCCCCTGCCTCCCGACGGCTCGACTCGGGCGGGACGGTCGGCCCCAGCACACGGCGGGGCCGGGGAGCGCACCCCGGAGGCCCCCCGGCCTCGCCGTGCTCCATCCGATGATCACGCGCCGCTGAGCACGGACGACTCCTGGCTGATCACGGGAACCAGGACATGACGCGCGTCGCCGGCCCGCTCGCTGACGCGCAAGAACCCGGTCGTCGCGTTGCCGCATCCCCGGGCGGCGCCCCCTTCGCGGCGGCCGGGCCCGAACCACGGCGGGGCCGGGGAGCCGAGCCCGAGGCCACTGGTCCCGCCGTGGCCTGCCCGTCCGCACAGCGATCCGATGACCGATGACCACGGACGAGAGGTGACAGCGGTGGACGCCCGGGCGGTGCTGCTGGCCCGCTATCGGCGCGGCGTGATGGGGGAGACGGCGCGCACGGTGCATGTGGTGCCCCATCTCGGGCCGCTGACCGCGGGGGCGGTGAGCGCACTGTGTGGTGCGCTGCTGGGTGTGGGGCAGATCGAGACGGTCACCGCGGGCGTGGGCATGCCGTGCACGATGTGCCTGCTGCTGCGGACACACAGCGCACCGAAACAACTCCCCGCGGCGTCCGGCGGTCCGCGACCGCACGGCATCGACCGGGGGAACCCGTCCGTCGCGGCGGCGACCCGTTATCTGACGTTGTGGGGCTGGCCGGTGACCCTGCGCGGCGATCACGTGTCGCTGCGCCTGGACCGCCAGGTGGTGGCAATGATCATTCCGGTCGGCGTGGCGACCGAGGTGGTGGCGATCCTGGCTGCACGCGGGTGTCCGGCGCCGGTGCTGGCCCACCCCGACGCCCCCGAGCACCAGGTGGTCCTGGCCGGCGAGCCGTACGGGGTGCCGCTGCCGTGGCCCCCCGGCGTGCAGATGGCCATCGGGATGCTGCCGCTGCCTCCCACGGTGGCCCCGCGTGGGCCGGTGACCTGGGTGCACCTGCCCGAGACGACGACGGTTCCGCTGTGTCGAGAGATCGACGTGTTCGCCGCGGTACGCACCCTCGGACAGACTCCCCAGGGGCCATGACGAAGAAGAGTTTCGGGTTCGCCGCACTCAACTGCCGGTTCGGCGTCGATCGGCCTTCTGGTCGGTCGGCGGTGGCGGTGGCAGGCGCTCCGGCCGAGGGTCGGCGGTACGCGAAGGGCCGTCACGACGGGTGGAGCGCGGCGCGTGCTCGGGCAGCAGCCCGATGCCCACCGCCGTGGCGGGGATGGCCTGCAGCAGCGGGAAGCGGGTCAGCAGGCGCACCACCGGGGGAGTCCGGTCCGCGCCGGAGGGTGCCGGGCCGCCCGCCAACACCTGCCCGATCACCCGCGCGTGCACGATGCGCTGCACGGCCTGCGTGAGCGCGGCCGGCGCCCAGCGGCGGACCTGCACCCGCAGCAGGTCCCGGGGACGGACCCTTCCGTGCAACAGCGGTTGCTCCAGCAGCCGCGCGGCGGCCACCGCGTCCTGCACGGCGAGGTTGATCCCCACGCCGCCCACCGGTGACATCGCGTGCGCCGCGTCGCCGAGACAGAGCAGCCCGGCGGTCGACCAGCGACGCAGCCGGTCGAGGCGCACGTCGAGCAGGGACACCTCGTCGAAGGACCGCAGCGCGTCGACCCGGTCGGCCAGCCAGGGCACCATCGACGTCACCCGCCGGTGCAGCGACGCGATCCCCTCGGCGCGCAGCGTGGCGTCGGACCCCTTGCGGATCAGGTACGCGCACTGGAAGTAGTCGCCGCGGTCGATGAGCACCATGCCCGCGCCCGCCGCGAAGCGCCCGACCCCGCCCTCCGGGTCGCCCTCGCGACGCGGCAGGCGGAACCACCAGACGTCCATCGGCACGCCGAACGACCGCGATCGGAGCCCGGCCGCCTCCCGCAGCAGCGAGCAACGCCCGTCGCAGGCCACCGTCAGGTCCGCGCGGAGCTCACCTGCCACACCGTCCGGTCCGCGGTACCGCACGCCGACCACGCGGCCGCTCTCGATGACGAGCCCGGTGGCCTCCGTCCGCATCCGGAGGTCGAAGGTGGGCTCGGTGTGCCCGGAGCTCGCGAGCAGGTCGAGTAAGTCCCACTGCGGCACCAGCGCGAGGTGCTTGTGCGGTCCGGGGATGCGGGTGAAGTCGGCCACGGGGACGATCGCGTCGCCGACCTGCA
>JALYQB010000788.1 GCA_030856045.1 Actinomycetota bacterium | reverse complement strand
TGCGCATCTCGTGCGGGATCTGCGACGTCACGGACTGCGTCTTGGAGATCTTCTTGGACTGCAGGCGCTTGCGCTCCAGCATGTTCATGAAGTCCATGTTGCCGCCGAAGTTGAGCTGGTAGGTGCGCAGCAGCTCCACCCCACGGTCCTCGAACAGCTTCGCCATCACCCGGTGGGTGATCGTCGCACCGACCTGCGACTTGATGTCGTCGCCGACGATGGGCAGCCCGGCCTCGGTGAACTTCTGCGCCCACTCCGGGTCCGACGCGATGAACACCGGCAGCGCGTTGACGAACGCGACACCGGCCTCGAGCGCGCACCGGGCGTAGAAGCGGTCCGCATCCTCGGAGCCGACGGGCAGATAGGACACCAGCACGTCGACCTCGGCGTCGCGCAGCGTCGCGACGACGTCCACCGGATCCTCGTCGGACTCGGTGATGATCTCACGGTAGTACTCGCCCAGGCCGTCGTGGGTGTGGCCGCGCTGCACGGTGACGCCCAGCGGCGGCACGTCGCAGATCGAGATCGTGTTGTTCTCGCTCGCGACGATCGCCTCGGACAGGTCCCGGCCGACCTTCTTGGCGTCGACGTCGAACGCGGCGACGAACTGTACGTCGCGCACGTGGTACTCGCCGAACTGCACGTGCATCAGACCCGGTACCCGGATCTCGGGATCAGCGTCCCGGTAATAGTGCACGCCCTGCACGAGGGACGCCGCGCAGTTGCCGACACCCACGATGGCGACGCGGATGGAGCGCCCCCGGTCGTCGCGGCCTTCACCCATGGTCGGCCTCTCCCTTGTTCGCTGAGTTGTCGTGGTGATCAGCCCGTTCGTGCGCGATGAGCTCATTGAGCCAGCGGACCTCGCGTTCGCTGGTGTCCAGGCCCATCCGATGCAGCTCCCGGGTGTAGCGGTCGATCTGGTCACCGGCCCTCGCCAGCGCCGACCGCAGCCCCTCGCGGCGCTCCTCGACCCGGCGCCGGCGGCCCTCCAGGATCCGGAGCCGGACCTCGACGGGGGTGCGCGAGAAGAACGCCAGGTGGACCCCGAATCCGTCGTCCTCCCACGTCTGCGGCCCCGCCTCGCCGAGGAGCTCGGCGAACCGCTCCTTACCTTCGGCGGTGAGCTTGTACACCCGGCGGCCGCGCCTGCTCCACGACCGGTCGGTGTGGTCGTCCTCCTCGACGATGAGCCCGGCCCGCTGCAGCCTGCGCAGCGTCGGGTACAGGGAGCCGAAGGAGAACGCCCGGAATGCGCCGAGGAGGCCGGTGAGCCGTTTGCGCAGCTCGTAGCCGTGCATGGGTGCCTGGTGCAGGACGCCGAGGACGGCGAACTCGAGCACGGGTCCACCCTCCTTCCGTCGATGTGTGCTCCCCACTATATCGGAGCGATACATCAGCGTGGTGCCGACGTCGCTCCCTCGACGCGGCCCGGGGATGCGTACCCTGTTCAGGGTGCGGACTCAGCGGCAGGTGGTGGACTACGCGTTGCAGCGTCGTGCGCTGCTCGCGGAGGTCTACGCGGGCCGCACCGGGGTCATGGAGGTGTGCGACGCGGGCCCGTACCTGCTGCGCGCCGCGAAGTTCCACGGCGAGCCCAGCGCGGTCACCTGCCCGGTGTGCCGCAAGGAGCCGCTGACGCTGGTGTCCTGGGTCTACGGCGACGACCTGAAGCACGCGGCAGGCTCGGCGCGCACGGGCGAGGAGCTGGCCAGGATGGCGACGCTGTTCGAGGACTTCACCGTGCATGTCGTCGAGGTGTGCCGCAGCTGCAGTTGGAACCATCTCGTGCAGTCCTACGTCCTCGGTACGCCGGGCGTCGGAAGCCGGGGGTCCCGTCGCAGGACCGCGGCGGAGTGAGCGGACGACGATCCGCCCGAGCCCCGGCACCGGAACCGACGAGGGCCCCCGAGCGAACCATCGGGCACCGCAGCGGGCGCAGCGAGGAGTGGGCGTGAGCGACCAGGGCAGCAACAGCGAGCGGCGGCGTCGCGATGCCACTCCCGCCGTGCCGCCGCCACGCTTCCCCGGGCGCGGGACGGTGCCACGCAGGCCCGCGGTCCCGCAGCGGCCCGGCC
>JALYQB010000763.1 GCA_030856045.1 Actinomycetota bacterium | reverse complement strand
CCGTTGGCCGCATTCTGTTGGTTCGCCTGCTCCGCGGCCCGAGTGTTGAGCTCGTGCTCACTCCGCGCGGCATGAGTGGCCTGTTCTCCAGCGTCCCACAAGCGAATCGCCTCGGCCGCTTGCCCCTGCGCCCAGCGCAGCGTGTCCGCATAACCCTCGAGCGCGGCGGCAGCCACGTCGAACGCATCCCCAGCCTTGCGCCACCGGGCCGGCTCGTAGGAGAACTTCTCGCGGAACCGCTCTGCCGCAGGCCCGGTCCACGCAAAGGTGTCGATCTTCGCCAGCGCATCGGCCGCCGTCAGCATCGAGCTCCCTCGTCCGCGGATGGCGACGACATTCTCCGCGATGGCTCTCGGGTCGCCGGAAATGAGATCCGCCGGGTTGCCGCTCTCCCCGAGTTCGGCCATCAGGACTCGTCCCCACCCACGACCCCGGCAGCGGTAATCGTGTCGGTACTGGTCTGGTCGGCCGCGCCGTACTGGGACGCCGCCATGGTCAAGGCCTCCGCGATCACCGCCCCATCCTCGAGCAGAATCTCCACACCCTCCTGCCAGCGTGCACAGAAGTGCTCGAACCCTTGATGCACGCCTGCGTGGCCATACTGCGCCTCATCGCCGGCGATGTCCTCGATCTTGCAGGATTCCATATCACGCACCGTCTGCCCGACCCCGCGCGCCGCCGCCCGCAACTCATCGACATGTACCCTGAATCCAGTCACCGGTCACCCTCACCTCTGAAGAACACGACTTTCGAACTGGAATTTACGCTACGGCGGCTTCAGGGCCACCCCATGAGCGTCCTGGCAGTCCAGCAGGATCCCGATCCCACCGGGCAGCTGCGCCTGTAAATCGGCGCCGGTAGTCACAAAGAAATCACAATCACCGGCATAGCGTCCCAGCCGCTCGGGCGTCGAGAACACCATGACCCAACTGCCCTTGCCTGGCAGGTCCGCGACCAACACCCCAGGCTTAGACGGGCGCTGCGCAAACACCGTCGACCGCGCGAACACCTTTTCCATGTCCAGCACCGACAGATGGCCGGCCAGTACCTCCCGGGCGGCCCGCACCAGCTTCGAGCCGCTATCGCTCTCCATGTCACTCATCGTTCAGACTGTAACGACGCCCAGCTCTGGGCGATCGCGATGGCCGACACCGATTGGGCGGCTCACCCGGTTCGAGGACATGATCCTGCGGTTCACCTCCATGTTCAGCAGCGCACCTCTGGTGACTGTTGGCGCGCCCTGCAAGGACTGATCGACTTCGCGATCGTGCAGTCCTACCTGGACACCCCCGGAGGGCCGTACCCTTCATGGTCGCCCAGAGCTCGGCCATCGCCGACACTCCACCGATGCCGCCCGACCTATCGTCGCCCGCTACTGCATCGACCCGCCGCCCGTCGTCTCGACCTGCTGGCTCAGCTATCGAGCTCCGCCCGCCGCCTGCGCACTCGCTCCTGATGGACACCGGGCATGTCGGCGGCATCGAGAGTCCGCTGGGCCACGTCGATGCGGCCTTGTTCGAGCGCCGCCTGCACCATCGCCTCGCACGCGACCCAGCTCGCCGAGCCGATCTGCCGGGCGGTGGTCTCGAACCGGTCGAGCGCCCCGGCCGCGACGATGGCGTGGACGTACAGCATCCGCACCTCGTCGGCGTGCCAGGTCATCCGCGCCGCGACGTAGTCCGCATGCAGCTTGGCGGCGACGCCGGAGACGTCGTCGAGGTCCGCCGCGACGCCGGCCCGGCAGAACAGCTCGACCTCCCGGCGGTGCAGGACGCCGTAGTTGCCCAGCATGGTGGCGATCTCCAGGAAGTCCGGCCAGAACACCCTCGGCGGCAGGCCGGCCGAGCGCCAGTCGGTGCCGGCGTAGTCCTCCAACGACTCGCCGATCACGTCGCCGAGGGCACCGTAGGAATCGTCACAGCACTCCGCCAGGTCCAGGCCGATCGTCAGCATCGCGCGGCGCACCGCCAGGATCCCGGGGCCCTCGCCGGTCTCCAGCAACTGGGCGGCCTCAGCCAGGTCGCCGGCCAGGCTCCGGGTCGCCCAGCCATCGGCAGCTGCCGCCGAGCGGCAATGACGGTCGAGTCTGAGGAGCGTGACCAGCCGGTCGTGCGGCTCCTGTGGTGAGCTCGGGAACTCCGGCCACCAGCCGCACCGCGCACGGCACTCCAACCGCCGCGACGGTGGGTTGCGCATCGCCGGTGTCATGTCCCGCCAGGACACGCCCTGCTTGAACACCCTCGCGCGGGCGCGGGTGATCAGCCCCTTCTCCCCGATCGCCTCCGCTACCAGCTCGCGAGCACCGAGCCCGGCCGCGTCCAGGCGTTCCCGCAGGTCCAGTAGGTGGCTCCACTTCACCTCGCCATCGGAATAGCCGATCGCGGTGATGGCAGCGTCGAGGCCGGCCCAGTCGCCGCCGTGGTCGCGCACGCACAGCACGGCGAACCACAGATCCCAGTACGACCACTCGACGCCGACGTCTGCGCGCCACACCTCGAGCCCGTACCTCAGCGCCCGCCCGGTTGCCGTCAC
>JALYQB010000757.1 GCA_030856045.1 Actinomycetota bacterium | reverse complement strand
CGAAGACCCGCAGCGCCGCCCAGGCGTGCACCGGCGGGTTGACGTCGCCGAAGGCCCACTCGTACGCGGGCAGCTGGCCGCCCGGATGCATGTACCACTCGCGCAGCAGCAACAGCAGCTGGTTCTTAGCAAACGTCGCATCCAGGCGCGCCAGCGGCACGCAGTGGAAGGCGAGGTCCCAGGCGGCATACCAGGGGTACTCCCACGGGTCCGGCATCGAGATGACGTCAGCGTTGTTGAGGTGGCGCCACGAGGAGTTACGCGCGTGCCGTCGCTGCGACGGCGGTGGCGGGCCGGCCGGGTCGCCGTCGAGCCAGCGCGCCACGTCGTAGTGGAAGAACTGCTTGCCCCACAGCATCCCGGCCATCGCCTGCCGGAGCACCAGTGCATCGTCGGCAGAAGCCTCGGTGGGGGTCAGCGCCCGGTAGAACTCGTCCGCCTCGGCCCGGCGGGCCGTCATCACCTCGTCGAACCCGGCCCCCAGCTCACCGGCCCCCAGGTCACCGGCGGTCAGCCGCAGCCGGACCACGGCGCGGCCACCGGCCGGCACGTCGAGCCGGTACCACAGTGCGCCTTTCGTGCCGACCCCGTCCGGGTTGACGGTGGCGGCGCCGGCCACGACGTGATCATTGATCCCGTCCTTGGGGTGCGCCGAGCGGCCCGGCCCGCCGTAGAGCCGCTGGGTGTTGGTCTCGTTGTCGCACAGCAGCGGCTGCGGAGCACCGTCACCGCCGAGGACGAGCGTGCCCAGCTCTGGGTGCCGCGCGAGCAGCGTCGCGTCCGCCCCGGCGCGGATCTCCGGCACGGCGTCCTGCCCGGGTAGCCCCCACGCCCAGGTGTTGCGGAACCACAGCGTCGGGAGCACGTGCAGCGTCGCAGCCTCCGGGCCGCGGTTGTCCACGGTGATCCGCAGGCACAGGTCGGTCGGGTCGGCCTTGGCGTAGTCGACCGTCACCGCCCAGTACCGGTCCTGCGCGAACACGCCGGTGTCGACCAGCTCGTACTCCGGCACATCCTTGCCGCGGCGGCGGTTCTGCTCGACCAGGTCGGAGTACGGGAAGGGCCGCTGCGGGTAGTGGTAGCGCCAGGTCATCCAGGAGTGGGTGGGCGTGGAGTCCAGGTACCACCAGTAGTCCTTGACGTCCTCGCCGTGGTTTCCCTCCGGCCCGGTCAGCCCGAACATCCGCTCCTTGAGGATGGGGTCGACGCCGTTCCACAGCGCCAGCGCCAGGCAGAACGTCTGGCGCTCGTCGCAGACCCCGGCCATGCCGTCCTCGTTCCAGCGGTACACCCGCGAACGCGCGTGGTCGTGCGAGAAGTAGTCCCAGGCCTGGCCATAGGCGCTGTAGTCCTCCCGGACCGTGCCCCAGGCCCGCTCGGACAGGTACGGGCCCCAGGCCCGCCAGGCCGCCGTGCCCATATCCGCTTGCTGAAGCCGGGTCTTCTCCACTGACGTCGTCTGCCCCATGCTGGTCAGTACAGCAGCCCGACGCGAACGTTACGTTCGCCCGTTGAGGGGACATTGTATGAGCGTGACGACTCCGCTGCGTATCGCCTTTGGTCCCGCCGTGTGTACGTCGCTGGCCGAGGGCAGTGATCGGGAATGGCTGGTTGCTGACGGCTGCGGCGGCTACGCGATGGGCACCGTCTGCGGGCTGCGCACCCGGCGCTACCACGGCCTGCTGGTGCCGGCCGTGAGCGACCCGTCGGCTCGCCGCCTCGGCCTGGTCGCGCTCGAACCGGTGCTGGTGCTGCCCTCCGGCGCTTCGGTGCGGCTCGGCGTGCACGAGTGGGCGGGCGGGGCGGTGGCACCCGCCGGGCACCTGTACCTCGAGTCGTTCGACCTCGACGACGGGTTGCCGCGCTGGCGGTGGCGGATCGGCGACGTCGTGCTGGAACGGGAGCTGGCCATGCGCTACGGCGCGGCATCGCTGGCGGTAGTGCACCGGCTGCTCGCGGGCGGGCCGGTGCGCCTGGTGCTGGAGGCGCTGGTGACCTGGCGCGACGCGCACGGCGAGCGCTTCGCCGGTGGGCCGTTGACCGTCGAGCACGGCGACGGGGGAGCGGTGGTCGAGGGGTCGTTCCGGCTGCACGGGCCCGGCTGGGCGCCGGCCGGGGACTGGTACCGCGGCGTGCACGCGCGGCTTGAGGCGCAGCGCGGGCTCAATGCTGACGAGGACGTGTGGCTGGCCGGCCGGTTCGCCGCCGACCTGTCCCGCGCCGGAGACACGCTGCCGGTGTCGGCGTGGGCCGGCGACCTCGCGGTCGAGCCCGCGCCTGCCGTCGACGTGGTGGCGGCTGCCCGCGAGCGGGCCCGCACGCTGGTGGCTACCGCAGACTCGACCGACGAGGTGGCGGCGCGGCTGGTGCTGGCTGCCGACGCGTTCGTCACCACCGCGCCCGACGTCGTCGCGGGTTACCCGTGGTTCGGCGCGTGGTCGCGGGACACCATGACGTCCTATGAGGGGCTGTTCCTGGCCACCGGCCGGGCCGACGAGGGACGGGAGCTGCTGCGCGGGTACGCCGCGACGGTCTCCGAGGGGATGCTGGCCAACACCGCCGACACCGGCGCGACCGAGTACAACACCGCCGACGCCACGCTGTGGTTCATCCACGCCATCGACCTTCATGTCGCAGCGACCGGCGACCTGGATCTCGCTGCCGCTCTGGTCCCGGTGCTGGACGGGGTGGTCAAGGCGCACGTGCTGGGCACGCGGTACGGCATCGGTGTCGACCCGGCCGACGGGCTGCTGACCCAGGGCCAACCCGGCTACGCCCTGACCTGGATGGATGCCCGAGTCGACGGGATCGGCGTGACGCCGCGCATCGGTAAGGCGGTGGAGATCAACGCGCTGTGGGTGAACGGCCTCGCGGCGCTGCGGGCGCTGCACGCGCGCCTCGGCTCGGATCCGCCGGAGATCGCCGCGCTGCACGAGCGCGCCCGCACATCCTTCGCGGCGCGCTTCCCCACTCCCGCCGGCGGGCTCTACGACGTCGTGGACGGGCCGGACGGCGACGACGATGCGGTGCGGCCCAACCAGCTGCTCGCATTCTCGCTGCCCCATGCGCCGCTCACCGAGTCCGCCGCCGTCGGTTTGGCTGCCGAGTCGCTGCTCACCCCGCTCGGGCTGCGGAGCCTCGGGCCCGGCTCGCCCGGCTACCGCGGCCAGCATCGCGGGGGGTCGCGCGACCGCGACAGCGCCTACCACCAGGGCACCGTCTGGCCGTGGCTGATCGGGCCCTACGTCGACGCCTGCCGGCGCACCGGCCTCCCCACTGACGGCGTGCTCGCCGGCCTGGCAGCGCACCTGGCCGAATGGGGGCTCGGGTCGGTCTCCGAGACCGTCGACGCCGACGCACCGCACGCCGCCACCGGCTGCCCGTTCCAGGCATGGTCGGTCGCCGAACTGAACCGCATCATCCGACCGATCAAGGCTGCGCCGAGCTCATGAGCCGGAACATCAGGCCGGAACGAGATCGTCGAGGCCGATGTCACTCCGGCGGGAGTCCAGCGTTGACCGCACCGCCGCCCGAGCCCGGTGCAGCAGCACTCGCTGGTTGCCGGTGGACACGTCGAGCAGAGCGCAGACCTCGTTGGCTGGCCAGCCGTCGACGTCGCGCAGTACCAGGACGGTGCGCTGCCGCTCGGGGAGCGCGCGGATCGCCTGCTCGAGCACGGCGCGGGTCTCGGTGGCCAGGACGACAGCCTCCGGAGACAGTTCCGACGCCTGCGCGGGTTCGGCGGGGGAGGTGCCCACGCATAGGGCGTCCCAGCGCATCGGGGTGTGCTCCCGGACGCCGGCGTTCACGTCGCAGTTAGCGCGTTATCTCACTACCGCTGGACGCGCACATTGGTCACGGATCAACGGGGCAGCTGCTGCGAGTGTCGCTACATGGCACGCACACTCGCCTACGCGCTTCCCGGCGACGCAGGCGTGCGGCGGATCGGTGTCACCGCAGGCGGCGTACTCGACGCCGGATCCAACTCGATATCGACCCCACAGGAGGTACTCGACGCCTTAGCCGCGCCGACGCCGACCCCTCGACCGTGTACTCGCTCGTCAGCTCCCGGACGGCATCGGCGATGAGGTCCCGGATGCGCGACGGGTCGGCCGGCGTGTCCGATGCGTCCTGGCGACGATCGTCCCGCGAGGTGCTCACGACGTCCGCCGCCGCAGCTGGTGCTCGCTCAGGCCCGCGACGTCGACCTCATCCAGCGACGTGACGACAAGATCGGCGTTCGCGGCCGCCAGGAGTTCCTCGTCGTCGGCTCGGGCCAGACCTAACGCCGCCATGCCACCGGCCTTGGCCGCCTGCACGCC
>JALYQB010000738.1 GCA_030856045.1 Actinomycetota bacterium | reverse complement strand
CGCCTCGACCGCGGGGGCGGACCAGCCCGCGGTGTCGAGCGCGTCCGCGACAGCCGCCGCCTGGGACGACCGCACCGGACGGGAGCCCTCGGCGATCCGGGCGGTGAGCAGCTGCAGGCGGGCGAGCGCCGCCCATGCCGACCGCCGCTGGCGGTTGAAGACCCGGATGGCCCGCGCGGCCTGGTCGAGCGCACGCTGCGGGTCGCCGTCCAGCGCGGCGGCCCGGGCCAGTAGCAGATGCGCCTCGGGGAGCGCGACCCAGCGGTGATCACGGGTGAGCTCGGCGACCGCCTGCTCGGCAGCGATCCGCGCTTCGAAGGACAACCCCACGGACAGCAGCAGCTCGCTGCGGTCGGTGAGCAGCGAACCGGTCTGCGACCCCAGGACGCGGTAGCGCCGCTCCGCTTCGTCGAGGTGGCGCAGGGCAGCGGGCACATCACCGCGGCGAACGTTGACGAAAGCGAGGTTCTCCTGCACGAAGCCGGCCGGCAGCGCCAATCCCAGCTGGTCGCAGATCCGGGCGGCTTCCTGCAGGTCCGCCTCGGCCGCGGCGTAGGCATGACGGAAGGTGTACTCGATGGCGCGGTTGGCCAGGGCGCGCTGCACCCATACCAGGTCCCCGGCCTGGCGCAGCGCGGGCAGCGCCCGTCGGTATCCGGCCAGCGCCTCGTCGGCCCGCCCCAGTTGGTGATGGATCACGGCACGCTGCAAGAGGGCACGGGCACGGGCCACCCCGTCAAGGTCGGCCAGCGCGGCTTCGACCTCCCGCAGCGCCCGGCGCTGGTGACCGCGCCTGCTGAGCGCGAACGCCAGGGACATCCGGGCCTCCGCGACGAGGACCGCGCCCCGCGCCCGGCGGCCGAGCGCTACCGCGCTGCGGAGGTGGGAGATCGCCTCGTCAGTGTCACCCACGTAGGTGCACGCGAGGCCCAGGGCTCGCTCCGCCACGGCCTCCGCGGCCAGATCGTGCAGCGCCCGCGCCATGACGACCGTCTCGCGGGCAAGCTGCAACGACTGCGCGGGCGCGACATGGACCAGGCGCAGCGCTTCCTGCGCGGGTTCGGTCGCCGCCGAAGGACCTCCCGTCAGGTTGCCCGTTGGCGGGCCGGTCACTCCCCGACTCCCATTCTCCGGGCGAGCAGGGCGGCCTGCACGCGGTCGGCGACCTCCAGCTTGCTGAACACATTGGTCAGCTGGTTGCGGATCGTCTTCTCGGTCACACCGAGCCGGCGGGCGATGCGCGCGTTGCTCTCCCCCGAGGCGAGCAGGGTGAGGATCTCGTACTCGCGCGGCGTGAGCTGGTCCAACGGAGGCGGCAACCGGGCGGGCTGGCGCTGAGCCGCGGCGATGACCGCCAGGCCGATCCGCGGCCCGAGCACGAAGCCCCCGGCGGCGACCGTGCGCAGCGAGTGGATGACGGCATCCGGGTCGGTGTCCTTCAGCAGGTAGCCGCGCGCCCCCGCCTCGAGCGCCCGCGCCACGGTGTCCTCGTCGTCAGCCATGGTGAGCACGAGGACTCTGACCTCGGGACATGCCCGCACGATGCGGCGGGTGGCGTCGATCCCGTCGCCATCGGGGAGCGCGACGTCCATCGCCACGACGTGCGCCTGCCGCGTGACCGCCTCCTTGATCGCCTCGGCGACCGTGGCGGCCTCGACGACCTCTTCCACCCAGGGTTCATCCTCCAGCATCGTGCGCAGACCCCGCCGCACCACGGGATGGTCGTCCACGATCAGGACCCGCAGGCGATCCTTCACGAGCTCTCCTCCGGTACGACCCTGCCCGGGTGCAGGTGCCGCGGTCGTATGCGCCGTAGCCAGGGATCCAGCTGGAGCACATCGTCCTCCGATGACCCGTGCACGGCACCCATGTTCGGCTGAAAGCCGGTTCAGAAGTGACGGGACGATCGTCCCGGCGCCGCGGACCGCGCCGCTCACAAACCGGGCGGACGTCCTGCGGCACCGAGGTGTCCGTCCCATGACCCGAGGACGTGCCGTCACCGACTGTTACAGGCAGGAACGCCGGGGGAGATCCGGCCAGGACAGAAGGAGTGAGTCGACATGGTCCGCATCCCTGCCCGCCGCGTCTGGACAAGCACGAGCACCCCGCGCCATCGCTACGTCGTGTCAGGTGGCTAGTGACCACGATTGCTGAGTGCCGAGAAGGTGCACCTGCTCAGCCGCGCACGACCTTGCCCGCCTTGAGGCAGGAGGTGCACACGTTGAGCCGCTGGCGCTGCGAGGGGCCGACCTTCGCACGCACGGTCTGGATATTCGGGTTCCACCGGCGGTGGGTGCGCCGGTGGGAGTGGGAGACCGACATGCCGAAGCCCGGCCCCTTGTGGCAGACGTCGCACACGGCAGCCATGACAGACACTCCCTGAGATCGATCGAACGCGGCTCACGGGCCCGGAACCTTCCGGGCAGCACTGCAAGGGTAACCGGGCGGCCACGGGAGCCGCGCACGGGCCTCACGCCATGACCGACGTCGGTCAGTGCCCCTGGCTACGCTGGCCCGGACCGACGGCCGGGGTGCGGGCAGGCAAGGAGGAGCTGGCAGGTGGTGCTCCAGGCGCTGGACGAGGCCGCGGTGCGCCGCTGGACCGCGGCGTGTTGTGACGAGCTCGCCGTGCACCGCGAGGAGATCGACGCGCTGAACGTCTTCCCGGTCGCCGACAAGGACACCGGCACCAACCTGCTCGCCACGATGTGCGCGGGCTTCGACGGTGTCCGCCGCCTCGGCGGTGACCCAGGGCTCGGTCCGGCGCTGGCCGCGCTGGCGCGGGGCGCGGTGATGGGCGCCAGGGGCAACTCCGGTGTCATCCTGTCGCAGATTCTCCGCGGCTTCGCGGAGTCGCTCGCCGAGGCGGGCACCGCCTCCGGCAAGGGGTTGAGCGCCGCGCTGCGCCGGGCCGACGAGCTCGCCGTGACGGCCGTGTCCTCGCCCGTTGCCGGTACCGTGCTGTCCGTGCTCCACGCGGCGGCCGAGGGGGCGGCGGCATGCGAGTCCGACACGCTCGTCGACGTCCTCACCGCCGCGACGACCGCCGCCGAGGTGGCCCTGGCGCACACCCCGCGGCAGCTCGCCGTGCTGGCCCACGCCGGGGTGGTCGATGCCGGTGGGCGGGGCCTCGTCGTCCTGCTGGAGGCCTTGCTGGGGGTGGTGGCCGAGCAGCCCGCCGTGGTCCCGGCCGCGCCCGTCTCCCCTCCGGCGCGGGGAGCCGACTCCCTCGTCGCGGCCAGGGAGGCCGGCTCCCCGGAGTTCGACTACGAGGTGATGTACCTGCTCGACGGCACCGACGAGCGGCGGGTCGCGAGCCTGCGCGGCGAGCTGGGGGACCTCGGCGACTGTGTGGCCGTCGTCGGCACCGGCGGTGGCGACCCGCTGTGGAACGTCCACGTGCACTGCAGCGACGTCGGCGCCGCGATCGAGGCAGGCGTGCGGTCCGGGCGGCCGCACCGCATCACGGTCATCCGGTTCGCCGACCAGCTCGCCGCCACCGGGGGCACGCGGTTCACGACGGAGCACGCGGTGCTCGCGATGGTGGCGGGGGAGGGCGTCGCGGATCTCTTCCGCGGTGAGGGCGCGCTGCCGGCGGACGCGAGCGGCACCGTGGGTGACCTGCTCGCCGTCCTCGAGGGCACCCGCGCGCGGCACGTCACGGTGCTGCCCGGCTCGGCGGGCGCGAAC
>JALYQB010000728.1 GCA_030856045.1 Actinomycetota bacterium | reverse complement strand
GGGCTGCCCGCCGCGCTCGCCGCCACGACCGACGGCCGGCAGGTGCTCGTCGCGACCGGTGCTGGCTTCGCCGACGTGATCGGCACGGTGGGCGATGCGGACGCCGCGGTGCTCGACCGGCTCCGCGCCCTCGCGAAGCGGGGCGCGACGGCCACCGAGGTACGCGACGGCGTGTTGCTGGACGTGTGGATCCCCGTGCCATCCGTGCTGCTGGTGGGCGGCGGCGCGATCGGGGACGCTCTGGCGGCGCAGGCGACGGTCCTGGGTTGGCCGGTGCAGGTCGAGACCGGGCTCGAGGCCGCGCTCGCCGCGGTGCGGAACTTCACCGCCGCGGACGTGCTGGTACTCCTCGATCACGGGCCGGAGTTCGACGTCGTGCTCGCCGAGCTGCTGCGCTCCGGCCGCGGGTTCGCCGGGGCGCTCGGCTCGCGGCACACCCAGTCCGCGCGGCGCGCCCGGCTCGCGGTGGCGGGTCTCACCGAGGAGGAGCTGGCACGGCTGCACGGTCCGGTCGGCCTGGACCTGGGCGCCGGCACCCCTGCGGAGTCGGCGGTGTCCGTGGTCGCCGAGGTCATCGCGACGCGGTCGGGCCGCAGCGCGGCGTCGCTGGCGACGGCGGCCGGAAGCCGGATCGGTGGGTGAGGTGGCATGAACACCCCGCAGCGCGTGGTGCTCGGCGTGGTGCTGGTGGCGGCACTCGTCGTGGGCGGTACCGGGTTCCGGGTGTGGCACGTCGCCAGGATCGACGACCGCTCACCCGTCGACATCGTCCTGGTGCTGGGCGCCGCGCAGTACAACGGTGTGCCCTCCGCGGTGCTGTCTCACCGCCTCGACCATGCGGCGCGGCTGTGGCGCGCGGGCGTCGCGCCGACGATCGTCACCGTCGGCGGGGGACGGCCGGGGGACTTGTTCACCGAGGCGGAGGCCGGCCGGGAGTACCTGCTGTCCTACGACATCCCCGCCGGCGCGGTGGTGGCCGTCGGGGAGGGCAGCGACACGCTCGGCAGCGTGCGGGCCATCGCGGACCGCGCGCCCGAGGCCGGGTGGTCGAGCGCGGTCGTCGTCAGCGACCCCGGGCACTCGCTGCGCGCCAGGACGATGGCGCGCGACGCGGGGCTCGACGTGCAGGTCTCCCCGACCCGCAGCGGGCCGATCGTGCAGACGCGGGAGATCCAGCTGGAATACATCCGCCGGGAGACCGCCGCGCTGTTGTACTACAAGTTGACTCATGGCTCCGCTCCGTTCGGCACCGACATCGGATGATCCGCGCCGTAGGCTCGTCCGCGATGAGCGGTTACGGCGAGCACGACCGCACACGGTTGCTCACGGAGACCGGCAAGGGGTCCGCGTGGCCGGGCACGGGTCCAGACCGGCGTGACCCGTTCAGCCGCGACCGGGCGCGGGTGCTGCACTCCGCCGCGCTGCGCAGGCTTGCGGGCAAGACGCAGGTCGTGGGCCCCGGTGAGGGTGACGTCCCGCGTACGCGGCTCACCCACTCGCTGGAGGTCGCGCAGATCGGCCGCGGCATCGCCGCCGAGCTGGGATGTGACCCCGACGTGGTCGACACCGCCGGTTTGGCCCACGACATCGGGCACCCACCGTTCGGGCACAACGGTGAGGTGGCGCTGGACGAGGTGGCCCGCGACTGCGGTGGGTTCGAGGGCAACGCGCAGACGCTGCGGATCCTCACCCGCCTGGAACCGAAGGTGCTCGACGCCTCGGGCCGTTGCTGCGGGCTCAATCTCACCCGCGCGTCACTCGACGCCACGGTGAAGTACCCCTGGCCGAGGACCGACGGTGTCGTGAAGTTCGGCCACTACGCCGACGACGCGGCGGTCTTCGCCTGGCTGCGGGAGGGCGCGTCCGAGGGGCGGCGGTGCCTCGAGGCGCAGATCATGGACTGGGCTGACGACGTCGCGTACTCGGTGCACGACGTGGAGGACGGCATCGTCGCGGGGCGGATCGGCCTCGATGCGCTGGACGACCCCGGGGAGCGCGCCACGATCGCCGCGCTGGCCGCCGGGCACTTCAGCCGGCTGCCCGCCGTCACGGTGGCGG
>JALYQB010000721.1 GCA_030856045.1 Actinomycetota bacterium | reverse complement strand
TCAAGATCAACGCGACACGCCGACGCCGGCACACACGACCCCGCCGGCCACGGCCATCCCCGCCCTCGCCGACCGCGCCCGAGTCGCTGACCCGCCCGACTCCCACGGAAAAGTGCGAAAGTCGAGCGTTGCTGCATCGGCACGCCACCGCAGTTTACCTGCTGGAGCCTCTTCCCGTCGTCGCACGAGTCAGCTCCGGACCGGATAATCGGAGTCGTGCGCGGACTGCGGCGCACATTGCACAATGGCTGAACGAGCAAAGCTTTCCTGCCGCCGCACTGGTCGATGTGCACCAGCCCGTCGAAATCGGGGAACAGACCGTCACGTTCTGGCGCTATTACCCGCAACACGATCGACCCGCTCCGGGCGCTGCATATCTTGGTGCGCTGCTCCGCGACCTGCACCAGCTCCCGGATACTCCTCCCGTACCACTCGATCCGTACGAGCCACTGGTGAGTCTGGGGACGGTGCTCGCTTCCTCCGCCTCACTCGACGACGACGATCGGACGTGGGTCCAGCACCGTCGCTCCCAGCTTCTCGACGCGTATCGTGGCCTGAATTCAAGTCTAGGACACGGATTCATCCACGGTGACGCCTACCCGGGAAACACTCTGTGGGACGGGACGCGAGTCGTCCTGGGCGACTGGGATGAAGTAGCATACGGACCCCGTGAACTCGATCTGACCAACACTCAGCAGGGAGCTCGATTCGGTCGATCAGCGACCGAGCGCGAACGGTTCTCCACCGCCTACGGTTGGGACGTCACCAGGTGGCCGGGTTACCCGGTTCTGCACGAGATGCGGGAACTGCACACCCTTGCGGTTTACATCCGCCGTAGCGACCACGGTGACTGCGCGGCAGCCGCCGAGTTGAAGCACCGCATCCGAACCCTGCGGACCGGCGACACGAGCGCGGACTGGCACACCGTCTGAACCTGTTCTGCGGCAGCTCGCCGACGCCTTAGACGAGCAGACCGAGCTACCTGAGCGACCGCAACGTTGCTTGCGGTTCGGTCAGGTCTGCCGGTATACCGAGTCCGGGGAGGAGGTCAAGGCGCTCATCACCGTCACCAGGTTCGAGATGTCGGGCAAGCAGCGCTGACCGGCGCCGACGGCACGCTCGGACCGGGACATCCCCGCACAGACGTCGTGCAACTGGTTGGCACCGGCGTGCGCGCCGGGGCAAACCGCACCGGTCAAGCCCCCTTACGTCACGGTGGGCTGACCGACCGCTCCGGGCCCGCCTCACGGCGCCGGGCGCGCACCCACTACTCGGACTGACCATCGACGAGCCGTGGACCGCGCTGGAGACGCGGCCGGCCGGGCTGCCCGCCCCTGCGCTTGTCGATCTCGACGGCGAAGCCGACATCATCAACCTGGCGCGGCGACTGCGACGCCCATCCAGCGCTGCTGGTGGCACCTGCCCCACGGGCTGCGCAATGCCTTCTACGCCGACGACGCCGCCAACCGCCGTCAACCCGCGCTGGGCCCGGCAGATGTCAGACCAGCTCGCCGAGCTGCTACGCGACGCCATCCGGGATCAGCGTCTCCGGCCGGACCTTCGACGCGACTCCCATGGCACGCCTGTACGAGCTGCCTCCCAGGCTGCCTCTCGGGCTGCTGGGCCGGTGACAAACGGCCGGCGTCGGCGCTTCCGCTGCCAGGTGGTTCGGCGGTTGACGAGGATGTCGAGGACGACGCGGGCCTCCGTACGGCGGGACTGGTGGCGGGAGAAGACGGCGGCGAGGCCCGCGAGGAGCAGCAGTGCCGCAACGGCGAGGACCGGCACGGCTCTGATCCACAGGTAGAGCGCCACTGACTCAATGATTGCCGATGACTCCATGGTGGTGCGCACACTCGGCTCCCTTTCCGCGATGGCCGGCTAATCGGCTCCGTGACTTCAGCCTGCAACCGCCGCCGAGTGCGGTATCGCTTGCTGACCGAACACCACCGGAAGTTGACGGGAAGCCACCGTCGAGACGCGCGTACAATCCGCACAGGTTGAACGGTTCTTGACACCGGGGGTGGTCACCACGGCGAGCGGGGTTCATCTGCCGGGGCCGGACGAACTGCCGCCCGGTCCCTCGCGCGAGCTGGCCGAGGCACTGCACGAGCTCTACCGTGCCGCGGGGACGCCGGGATTGCGGGAGATCGCTGACACCGTCACCCGCGACAACCGGTTCCGGGACACGGTCAGCTACCAGAAGATCTCGGAGATGCTGCGCGGCGTTGGGGTGCCGAAGTGGTCCAAGGTCGAGCCCGTGGTGCGCGTGCTGGCGGAGTGGAGCACGCCCCGGCACGATCCGGGCGACGAGGCGAAGCGGTTCAAGAGCCTGTGGGACACCGTGACCAGAGGGGATGCGCCAGGGGAACCGCTACCCGCCAACCACGGCAGCAGGCTGCGCTCAGCCTTCATCCTCGGTGGGGTCAGCGGCGAGACGGAGTACCCCGATTTCGAGGAGGCCGAGCTGGCGCAATTCTGCCAGCGGGCGGGTGCGATCATCGCCGGGGCTGGAGTGGACCTGATTGTCTGCAGCCCGTTTCCCGATTCCGCCGACTTCCATGCGTTGCGGGGCTACGTGGAGTCAGGGTTGGGCGGGACGGTGCACATGCACATCCCGCGCCATCCGGACGTGCAGAATCAAGAGGCCCAGCTCCGCGCCGTTTTGGGGGCGGACGCAGCGGCCCGGATCAAGAAATGGTATTACCCCGGGCCGGAGACGACCGATCGGGAATCCTTCGGGCAGGCGTGGCTGCTGTGCCAGCTCATGGCCGTGGAGCAGGCCGACGTGGTGATCGCGGTGGGTGGGCGGATGTCGAAGACCGCCAGCACCATCCTGCACCTGGCCGAGGCGCGGTTCCAGCCGATCGTGCCGTTCGCATTCATGGGCGGTGCGGCGGGACGGGCCTACGCGCGGCGGGACTGGGGACGGGCCTACCCCTGGCTGGACGCGCGAAAGTTGACGGACAAGGAAGCCGTAAGCGACGTGATGGTCATCGCGAACCAGATGGTGACGGGGCGGATGCGCGGTGCGGGTGGGCAGGGACGGCCGGGCACCGTATTCATCAGCCGGGCGAGGCTGGACATGGAGTACGCGCGGGCGCTGGACCAGTACCTGTCCACAGCGGGGCTGACAGTGCTGTTCGGTGAGCGGGAGCTGCCCGCGGAGCGGACCGTGGAGTCGGCCATTGAGGACGCGGTGCTGCGGTCGGACGTGTTCATAGTGCTGTGGAGCCGGTCGTACGCGGCCAGTCGATACTGCTACGACGAGATACACCTCGCGTTGCAGCGGCACCGCGCCGACGAATTACGGTTGTGGATCATCAATCTGGACGGGTCGGACGTCGTGCCGCCGGGCGCACGGGGGTTGCCACAGGTGATGGCGCAGACGCCAGAGGCGTTGGTAGCGGTGGTGCGGGACCTACTGACCGACGCGGTGTGAGGGTGGGTGACCAGGCCGATCAGTCTTGCACGGTCAGCGGTGCTGGTCACGCGGACAGAAGCCAGTCGCAGGTTCGAGTCCCCACAGCACCCACATGAAGCACCACCTGAGTCTGTCTATGGCGGACATAACGACGGGTCCATTCACGGGTCATCCTGTGGTTAGCTCCGGTCTCTCCGGCCGCTCCATCACGCTACCGATATCTCAGCGGCAAGATTTGTTTGCAGCTCGGTGGCATCTCCCATTTGCGCAGTCAAGTGGCATGACTACGGTATATGCTACTTCTGCCACTTCGGACTAGCGTGTTCGCTCTTGGCAGGTTCATCCGACAGCCAACCGTCGCACGATTTTCTACAGCGCTACGATCCCTGCCTCTCGAGAGGCAGGCAGCCCATGACCCTCTCTGACCCAGTGACCTGGGCCGACCCCACGATGCAACAGTTGCTTGCGTCACGTGACGTAACGGCGATCTTCCGCCAGCTCGTCGAGCAGGATATGAACCAGAGCCAGCTCGCCAGCCTGGTCGGCATGAGCCAGAGCGAGGTCAGTGAGGTGCTGTCCGGGCGGCGGGTCATGGCCTACGCCGTCTTCGAGCGCGTTGCTGAGGGACTGGGTATCCGCCGCGGCGCCATGGGTCTCGCCTACCATGGTGCAAGCCCGTCCGACGATGAGGGCGAGGAGGTGGACGAGGACGTGGAACGCCGCAGGTTGCTGGCGCTCGTCGGCTCCATCATATTCGGCGCGCCAGTGTTCGGCGAAGCTGAGCCGCGCACCCTCCGGGACATAGCGACCAAGCCACCGAAGCAGGTCGGCGTCAGTGATGTCTCCAGCTTCAACGCCACCGTGACGCGGCTGGGTGTCCTCGACCGCGAAGCAGGCGGCATGGCGGCGCGTGAAGCTCTCGCCGCCACGGCCAAGCTCGGCGAGACCATGCTGAGGGCCCAAGCCTCGGAAGACGTACGGACCGGCCTGCGCCGGGCAGTCTCCGAAGCCCCCCGGCTAGCTGGCTGGGCGTCCGGTGACGTTGGTCTTGTCGACCACTGTCGCTGGCACATGCACCGGGCTCTCGACCATGTCGCCGGTGACAGCGTCCGCGTGGCGCAAGTGCTGTGTTCGGCCGGTGACATGGAGAAACACCACGGCGACAGCAACACCGCCCTGAAGCTCTTCCAGCTTGCACAGATGGGTACTGAACGTGCGCAGGACCCGCAGGCGCAGGCTGTCATCTCCGGGTTGAGTTCGTCTGCCTACCTGACGCTCGGATACCCGCAGCAAGCACGAGAACACCTCACATGCTGCCGCCGCCTGTTCCAGGAAGCCGACCCGGCTGATTCACTGCCGTTCTTCACGTTCTACGGACCGGGTTCCGGCTTGCCGGCGGCCAACGGGCTGAAGATGGCGGACTATGAAGGCGCGCGCCAGGGCGCCATCCCGCAGGTCAGGCGAGCCATCGATCTGCTCGGCAAGGTGGGTTCACAGCGGGTGCGTGACCGGCTTGAGCCTCTGGAACAAGCGCTCGCTGGACGCCAAGACAGCACATGCCGTGATCTCGCGCGGGTGGTGCAGACGGTCCGGGCGATTCCTTGACGTGATCGGCCCGTGGCTGTCTGCTTGCCGCATCGTCGAGGGAGGTCGCCAAATGCCACCGAGGGCGGCGGTCACGGCTGCTGACTCGCTGGGTGCCGCCGTGGAGGCCCTGAGTCTGGTGGACCACCACGTCCACGGTGCGGCGACCGCCGATCTCGACTCGGCCGGGTTCGGTGCCGGCCTCACCGAGTCCGCGTGGCCGGCACCGCCCGGGACCAGTCACCTGGACTCCCAGCTCGGCTTCGCCGTCCGTCGCTGGTGCGCTCCGGTGCTCGAGCTGCCCCCGCACGCCGACGTCGCCACCTACCTCGCCCGGCGGCGGGAGCTGGGCGCCGACGAGGTCGCCCGCCGGTTCCTCACCGCGAGCGGCATCGGATGGTTCCTGGTGGAGACCGGTTACCGCGCGGACGAGACTCTCGGGCCGGCGTCGATGGCACGGGCTTGCGGGGCC
>JALYQB010000714.1 GCA_030856045.1 Actinomycetota bacterium | reverse complement strand
AGGCTGCGCATCGTCTCCGAACCGGTCACCGACTACATCCGGTTTGAGTGGTTGGACGCAGCACAGCTCGTTCGTGCCGGTGAAGATGTTCGATGGCTGCCGCGACGCCGTGCGTCAAAGCTCATGCTGCCGGGAAACGACTTCTGGATGTTCGACCGGGAGACGGTTTCTTTCACCCACTTCTCCGGTGACGGGCATGTCGCCGACCACCAAGTGACGACCGATCCGGACGTCGTCGAGGCGTGCGCGATCGCTTTCGAGGAAGCGTGGAAAATAGCTATCCCGCACAACGAGTACACGCCTTCCTGAAGGTGGCCACACCGGTCAAGCAGGCCCGCCAGGCGCTGGGCGCCCGCCTCCGGGAAGTTCGCGTCGAGGCGAACCTGACGGGGCGGGCACTGGCTGCCGTGTGTGGGTGGCATTTCACGAAAATCAGCAAGCTCGAACACGGTGCGCAGGCCCCGAGTGAACAGGATATCCGGGCATGGTGTCGCGCGTGCGGCGCCGAAAACGAAATTCCGGATCTTATCGCCACGGTGCGAGCCATCGAGTCGATGTATGTCGAGTGGCAGCGCCACATGCGGGCCGGACTTAAACGTTCGCAAACGTCGTCCGTTCCGCTTTATGAGCGAACAAAGCTGTTCCGAGGCTACGAGAACACCGTCATACCCGGCCTGTTCCACACAGCCGAGTACGCCGCTGCCATTTTCAGGTTCTGGAACGAGTTCCTCGACCTGCCGGGCAACGTGGACGAAGCCGTGGCCGCCCGCATGGAACGGCAACGGGTTCTCTACACCGGAGCCCGTCGCTTCGCGTTCGTGTTAGAAGAACAAACCCTACGCACGCGCGTCGGAGATACCGATGTGATGCTCGGACAACTCGACCGCGTACTCGCCGTCATGTCCCTCCCACGCGTAAGCCTGGGCATCATCCCAGCTACAGGCGAACGCCATTGCCTAGCCCAAGGAAGCTTCTGGATATTCGACGAGGGGCGAGTGGACGTCGAAGGAGTCTCAGCCGGGCTAGACATCACCCAGCCCCGAGAAATAGCCGTGCACGCCAAAGCGTTTGCCCTGCTCCAGCAGTCAGCGGTATACGGGCGAGCAGCCAGAGAGCTGATTCAACGGGCGCTCGCCGAGCTTCGACGAACGTGACACCATGGCCAAGATGCGACCCCCGCTCACGTAGCCGAAGTGTGAACAACACTCGCATCCACGAGGTCGCCGTGGCGGATTCCTCGGGGACGCCGGGTGACCATCCTTGAGCCCCGCTTGGCGCACTTTCACCTCTGGACTACCCGGCGCACCCGCTGGCCGACGACTGGTGACGCGCCCCTACGAGTGCTGCTCACCCCGGTGCGGACACCGGCTTCCGGTCGGCGCGGGATGGACGCGATGTCCCACGTGCGGCGTACGCAGCCTGCCTGCTGACGCTCGACCCCGTGCTGCTGCTACCGTCACGGTGCCTGTCTTCTGATCCTCGGCGAGTTTGCTCATCCATGATCCTCATGGCCAGCGCCACCACCTCGGTGTTCAGCTGTGCCAGCGCGGTCAGCGCGCACGACGCCGCGCCTTGTGCGGCGTGCAGCGCACTGGCAGCCTCGGCCGCCATGGCTGCGCAGTGGGTCGGGATCGCGGTATCTGCGCTGTTGGCAATCGCCGCGCTGGGGTGGTCGGTCGTCAGTCAGCGACAGAACCGCTCCGAGAACCGGCGCAGCAACGAGCTGGCGGCGACAGCCAATGCGATCGCGCAGCGCGCCCTCGCCCTGGCTGAGGAGGGGGTCACCCGGTACGTGCCGCCATGGGAGTTGGTGCACTCCAGCGGCGGCGGATACCTGCTCAAGAACGCCGGTGACGAGCAGGCGCACGCCGTCCGCATCGAGGGCAGCTCGGTGCACCGCGGCCCCGTGGAGCGCGACGTTGTGGATGCCCGCAGCGCGGTGAAGTTCATGGCGCTGCTCTCCTGGGGCGAGGTCCCCAGCGACATCGTTGTCACCTGGCACCGCCTTGCCAACCGGTCTGATGAGACGCAAACGTGGCGCGCGCCCCTACCTTTGTTTATAATTATCCGAAGCCGCCGAAGAAGCGATAACCATCCGAGGCCCGGTACGATCTGGCTGGGCTTCCACACCGAAGCTGAACTGGCCACCGATCTCGGACGGGTCAGCTCGACCCGTTGCGCATACTGCAACAACGGCAG
>JALYQB010000707.1 GCA_030856045.1 Actinomycetota bacterium | reverse complement strand
GGCCTCGCCGCGCTGACCCAGGGCGCAGTCGAGGCCGCGCTCGTGCACCTCGTCGACCTGCCCGACGTCGGCGTGGACGTGATCCGCCGCGTGGCCGCCGCCGCATCCCCCGACGTGGTGGCGCGGGCAGCCTACGACGGCCGGGCCGGGCACCCGGTCGTCATCGGCCGCGAGCACTGGGGTGAGGTGGTGGGCGGGGCCCTCGGCGACAAGGGCGCGCGCGACTGGCTGGCCGGACGGGCCGACCTGGTCCTCGTGGACTGCACCGACCTGGCCACCGGGGTCGACGTAGACCGCCCGTGATCCGCGCCGGTTCGCGCCGTGTGACAACCTGGACGCGTGAGTGTCGACGAGCCGCGCGAGTGGCAGCTGCCGGACTCGCCGACGGACCTCGCCGCCGCGCTGGATGTCACCGGGTACCTGCCGGACGACGGGATCGCGACCGCGGCGTACCTCGCGCTGCGGATGCACCGTCCGCTGTTCTGCGAGGGCGAGCCGGGTACCGGGAAGACCGCTCTCGCGCAGGCTCTCGCGGTCGCGCTGGACGTGCCGCTGGTGCGGCTGCAGTGCCACGAGGGCATCGACGCCGGGCAGGCGCTCTACGACTGGGACTTCCCGCGGCAGATCCTGCACCTGCGAGCGGTGGAGGCGGCCAGTGGCCGTGACATCGATGTGGAGGCCGTGGAGTCCTCACTGTTCACCCGCCGGTTCCTGCTCGCGCGGCCGCTGCTGCAGGCGCTGGAGGCCTCGCCGTGCGTGCTGCTCGTCGACGAGGTGGACCGCGCCGACGACGAGTTCGAGGCGTTCCTGCTGGAGGTGCTCTCCGAGCATGCCGTGACGGTGCCGGAGTTCGGCGAGGTGCGGGCGCACACGCCGCCGCTGACGATCCTCACCTCGAACCGCACCCGCGAGGTGCACGACGCCCTCAAGCGGCGCTGCCTCTACCACTGGCTGGAGCACCCGGACCTCGCCCGCGAGGTGGCGATCCTGCGCCGCAGGCTGCCCGAGCTCACCGACGAACTGGCCCGTCAGGTGGCGGGTGCGGTGCACCGGATGCGCCGACTCGAGCTGCTGAAGCCTCCCGGCGTCGCGGAGTCGCTGGACTGGGCCACGGCGCTGATGGCGCTGGGCCGTACCGAGCTCGACGCCGAGTCCGCCGCCCGCACGCTCGGCGCGGTGCTCAAGTACCGCGAGGACGCCGACCGGGTCAACACGGCAGGCCTGGCTGCGCTGCTGGCGTCCTGATTCCATGACGTCCGCAGCCGACGTACTTCGTCCCGCGGAGGCGGCACGGTGACTGCCGACCCGCTGGTCGGGCTCGTCGGCTTCACCCACGCGCTGCGCACCGCGGGACTGTCCTGCGACATGCACCGGGTGCAGGCATATCTCGCCGCGGTCGCCGAGGTGGACCTCGCCGGCACGGTGGCGCTCTACTGGGCGGGCCGGCTGACGCTCTGCGCCGACCCCGACGACCTGCCCCGCTACGACGCCGCGTTCGAGTCCTGGTTCCGCGATCCGGAGCGCCGCCCGATCGTGCCCGCCCGGCCGATGGAGAAGTCGCCGCCGACCCGGCTGGCCTCGCTGACACCCGAGCGGACCGGGGACCGCGGCGAGGACGCCGAGCAGGCCCCGGATCTGCAGGTCGCCGCCAGCGACACCGAGGTGCTGCGGCAGCGCGACATGTCCGAGCTGACCGACGCGGAGCGGGAGCACCTGCGGCAGCTGCTGGCGCTGTTGCGCCCCGACCCGCCATCCCGGAAGGCGCTGCGGCGCGCTCCCGCGCGCCGTGGTGAGCCCGACCCTCGCGCCACCCTCCGCGCGATGCTGCACGCCGGCGGCGAGACGCTGTCGCTGCCACGGCGGCACGCGGCGCGGCGGCCGCGCAAGGTCGTCCTGCTCGTCGACGTCTCCGGGTCGATGACGCCGTACGCGGACTCGCTGCTGCGCTTCGCGCACGCCGTCGTCCGCCGGATGCCCGCCGAGGTGTTCACCCTCGGCACCCGGCTGACGCGGATCACCCGCCAGCTCCGCCAGCGCGACCCCGAGCGGGCCCTCGCGGCCGCGTCCCGCGCGGTCCCCGACTACTCCGGCGGCACGCGCCTCGGCGAGACGCTGCGCGTCTTCCTGGACCGGTGGGGCCGGCGCGGCGCGGCCCGGCGGGCGGTGGTGGTCGTGTTCTCCGACGGCTGGGAGCGCGGTGACGCCGGTACCCTCGCGGAACAGCTGGCCCGGTTGCGACGGTTGGCCCACACCGTGCTGTGGGTCAACCCGCACGCCGGCCGGTCCGGGTACGCCCCGGTCCAGGGTGGCATCGTGGCCGCACTGCCCCACGTCGACCGGCTGCTGGCCGGACACAGCCTGGCCACGCTGGAACGGTTGCTCGAGGAGGTCCGCAGTGCGTGAGGTGCTCGGCGAACTGGTGGCGCAGTGGCGGTCGGGGGTGCCCACCGCGATGGGCACCGTCGTGTCGACCTTCCGGTCGGCCCCCCGCCCGGCCGGGGCGTCCATGCTGGTCACCTCGGACGAGCGCGCCGTCGGCAGCGTCTCCGGCGGCTGCGTCGAGGGCGCGGTGTTCGAGCTGGGCCGGCAGGTGATCGCCGATGGTGACGTGGTGCTGGCGCGCTACGGCGTCTCCGACGACGACGCCTTCACGGTCGGGCTCACCTGCGGTGGCATCCTCGACGTGTTCGTCGAGCGGATCGACCCGGTGAGCTTCCCCGAGCTCGCCGACGTCGCCGCGTCGGTCGAGGCGGAGGAGCCGGTCGCGGTGGTCACCCTGGTCGCGCATCCCGAAGCCGAGCGGGTGGGCCGCCGGCTGGTGATCTGGGAGGACCGGCACACCGGCACGCTGGGTTCGGAGCGCATCGACGAGGCCGTGCTCGACGACGCCCGCGGATTGCTCGCCTCCGGCCGCACCGCGACCCTGCACTACGGCCCCGACGGACAGCGCCGCGGCGAGGGCATGGACGTCTTCGTCAACTCCTTCGAGCCGCCACCCCGCATGCTCGTCTTCGGCGCGATCGACTTCGCGGCCGCGATGGCCCGGCTCGGGGTGTTCCTCGGCTACCGGGTGACGGTGTGCGATGCGCGGCCGGTGTTCGCCACGAGGAGCCGGTTCCCCGACGCGCACGAGGTCGTCGTCGACTGGCCGCACCGCTACCTGCAGACGGAGCGGGACGCGGGGCGCGTCGACTCGCGCACCGTCGTCACCGTGCTGACCCACGACCCGAAGTTCGACGTCCCGGTGCTGGCGGCCGCGCTGCGGATGGACCTCGCCTACGTCGGCGCGATGGGCTCGCGGCGCACGCACTCCGACCGCCTCGAGCGGCTCCGCGAGGTCGGGGTGACCACCGAGGAACTCGCGCGGCTGTCCTCCCCGGTCGGGCTGGACCTCGGCGCGCGGACGCCCGAGGAGACCGCGGTCTCCATCGCCGCGGAGCTGATCTCACTCCGGTGGGGCGGCCGCGGCAGCCGGCTCTCCGAAGCCGAGGGCCCGATCCATGCCGCGTCGCTCGTCGCCCACTGACCGAGCTCGAGGCCGGGTCGGCGTTCACCAACGCGATCCTCGGCGCCACGCACGCCATGAGTCATCCGATGGGCGGGTTGCTGGGCCGCGCCGCACCGGTTGACGCCCGACGGTGGGCGCGCGTCAGGTGCTGATCGCCACTCGCACAGTGATGGTGACCGGTGGACTGTCCAGTGTGCACCGTTTGGCGCACCGGAACACCTCTTCGGCGACGTCAGTGGACCTCGGGTGGTGACGCTCACGACACTGGACACCAACAGGCGACACCTGGATTCGGAGCAGGGGTGAACGATGGGAATGCTTGACGGCCGAGCGGTGGTGATCACTGGCGCGGGCCGGGGCCTCGGGGAGGCTTTCGCGGTCCACGCCGCGGATGCCGGTGCCGCGGTGGTGGTCAACGACATCGATGGTGACCTGGCCGAGGCGGTCACCGCGCGGATCCGCGAGCGCGGCGGCCGGGCCGTCGCGAGCTGCCAGTCCGTGCGCGACCCCGACCAGGCGGACGCGGTCATCGACCGGTGCGTCGCCGAGTTCGGCACGGTGGACGGCCTGGTCAACAACGCCGCCCTCAACCACGAGGCGCTGCCCTGGGAGGACGACCCCGAGCGGGTCCGCGAGCTCATCGAGGTGAACGTCCTGGGCGTGCTGTTCTGCGGCATGGCCGCGTCGAAGGTGATGCGCCGCGCCCGCAAGGGCAGCATCGTCAACATCTCCTCCGGCTCCTCGTTCGGTCAGCACCGCGCCGGTGCCTACGCCGCATCCAAGGGCGCGGTCGCCTCGCTCACCTACGCGTGGGCACTGGACCTCGAGTCCCTCGGCGTGCGGGTCAACGCCGTCTGCCCGCTGGCCCGCACGCGGATGGTCGAGGCGTCGCCGCGCGCGAGCCTCGCCTGCCCGCCGGAGCGGACGCCGGACCGCATCGCGCCGCTCATCACCTACCTCCTCGCAGACCGGTCCGCCGGTGTGACCGGCCAGCTGGTCCGTTTCCTCGGCGACCAGCTGCACCTCGTGCGCCAGCCTGACGTCAAGGAGCCCGTGCTGCATCGGGAGCGCTGGGTGGCCGACGACATCGCCAGCGCGTTCGACGTGGTGCTCCGCGAGCACCTCGAGCCGTTCGGCCTGGAGAAGCGGGTCCCGGTACACCGCCTCGGAACCTCGTCGCCGCGGACCCCCACCGTCGCCGCCGGGCGCTGAGCCGCTCCTGGGGCCCACCCCCATTTGTTGTGAGATCGCACAGGGTGGGGGAGGGTGATTTCCCGAACGATCGCCGCCACGCCGACCCGGGAGGGCGAATGTCGCGCATCACCGTCACAGTCGACGGAGTCACGTACAACGACGAGGTCGAACCTCGCACCTTGCTGGTGCACTACCTCCGCGAGCAGATCGGGAAGACCGGCACGGTCATCGGCTGTGACACCAGCAACTGCGGCGCCTGCACCGTGCACCTGGACGGGCAGAGCGTGAAGTCCTGTTCCGTGCTCGCGGTGCAGGTCGACGGCAGCGAGATCACCACCATCGAGGGCCTCGCCCGTGACGGCCTGCTGCACCCGGTACAGCAGGCGTTCCACGACAACCACGCCCTGCAGTGCGGCTACTGCACGCCGGGCATGATCATGCAGTCGATCGACCTGCTCGGCGACAACCCGAACCCCGACGAGGACGAGGTCCGCCACGGCCTGGAGGGCAACCTCTGCCGCTGCACCGGCTACCAGAACATCGTCAAGGCCGTGCGTGACGCGGCAGGCAAGATGCAGGGCGGCGCCGGGCCCGAGGCCGAGCGGGTCTCGTCGCAGCCCAGCACTGTCGCGGGAGGGGGCAACTGATGACCGCAACGCTGGAGCCTGAGCTCGGTCGGGCCCGCAAGCGCAAGGAGGACGCGCGCCTCATCACCGGCCGCACCCGCTGGACGGACAACCTCACCCTGCCGGGAATGCTGCACCTCGCCATGCTCCGCAGCCCGGTCGCGCACGGGAACATCACCGCCATCGACGTCGAGGCCGCCAAGCGGTCGCCCGGTGTCATCACGGTGTTCACCGGCCGCGATCTGGCCGACGAGCAGGGGAGCCTGCCGACCGCGTGGCCGATCACGCCGGACATGAAGTCGCCCGCGCACCCGTCGATCGCGGTGGACGGGGTCAAGTTCGCCGGGGAGATCGTCGCTGCCGTCGTCGCGCGCAGTGACGCCGAGGCCCGTGACGCACTCGACCTCATCGAGGTCGACTACGACGACCTCCCGGTCGTGCTCGACATGGAGGCCGCCCTCGCCGAGGGCGCCGACTTGGTGCATCCGGACCTCGGCACCAACCGCAGCGCGCTGTGGGTCTTCGACTCCGGCGAGGTCGGCAGCGGCGGCGACGTCGAGGACGCCATCCGCGACAGCGAGGTCGTGGTCAAGCGCCGGTTCCGCCAACAGCGGCTCATCCCGGCGTTCATGGAGCCGCGCAGCGTCGTGATGGACCCGACCGGGGAGCAGTTCACCCTGTGGTCGTCCACCCAGGTGCCGCACATCGTGCGGGTCATGATGGCGCTGACCCTTGGCGTCCCTGAGCACAAGCTTCGGGTGATCGCGCCGGACGTCGGCGGTGGGTTCGGGGGCAAGCTGCAGTTCCACCCCGAGGAGGTGCTGACCTTCCTGGTGGCGCGCCGCCTCGGCAAGCCGGTGAAATGGACCGAGTCCCGCTCGGAGTCGCTGGTGTCAGGCCACCACGGCCGCGACCAGATCCAGGACATCACGATCAGCGCGAACTCCGACGGCACCGTCACCGGGCTCAAGGTCGAGCTGATGGCCGACATGGGCGCCTACCTGGGTCTCGTCACGCCCGGCGTACCGGTGCTGGGCGCGTTCATGTTCAACGCGATCTACAAGATCCCGGCCTACCACTTCGCCTGCACGAACGTGTTCACGAACAAGACCTGGACCGACGCCTACCGCGGCGCCGGTCGGCCGGAGGCCACGTTCGGCATCGAGCGGATCATGGACGAGCTCGCGGTCGAGCTCGCCATGGAGCCTCTTGAGCTGCGTGAGAAGAACTGGATCTCCCACGAGGAGTTCCCGTACACCACGGTCTCCACGCTGACCTACGACTCGGGCAACTACGAGGCCGCCACCGCGAAGGCCAAGGAGCTGTTCGACTACGACGGCCTGCGCGCGGAGCAACGACGCCGCCGCGAGTCGGAGGACCCGGTGCAGCTGGGCATCGGCATCTCGACGTTCACCGAGATGTGCGGCCTCGCGCCGTCCCGGGTGCTGGGCTCGCTGTCCTACGGCGCGGGTGGCTGGGAGCACGCGTCCATCCGTATGCTGCCCACCGGGAAGGTCGAGGTCATCACGGGGGCCACCCCGCATGGCCAGGGCCACGAGACGGCGTGGAGCCAGATCGTCTCCGACCAGCTCGGTGTCGCGTTCGAGGACGTCGAGGTGCTGCACGGGGACACGCAGATCTCCCACAAGGGGATGGACACCTACGGGTCCCGCTCGCTGGTCGTCGGCGGTATCGCGGTGGTCAAGGCCGCCGAGAAGGTCGTCGAGAAGGCTCGCACGGTGGCGGCGCACATGCTGGAGGCGTCCGAGGACGACCTCGAGTACGAGCGCGGCAGGTTCACCGTCAAGGGCACCGACAAGGGCACGACGGTGGCCGACGTCGCCCTCGCGGTGTTCGCGGCGCACGACCTGCCCGACGGCGTGGAGCCCTCGCTGGATTCCGACGCCACGTTCGACCCGGAGAACTTCTCGTTCCCGCACGGCACCCATCTGTGCGCCACCGAGGTCGACACCGAGACCGGTGAGGTGTCGATCCGTCAGTACGTCTGCGTGGACGACATCGGCATTGTGGTCAACCCGGTCATCGTCGAGGGGCAGATCCACGGCGGTCTCGCGCAGGGCATCGCGCAGGCGCTCTACGAGGAGGCCGTGTACGACGAGTCCGGCACACTCGTCACGGGCACGCTCGCCGACTACCTGGTGCCGAGCGCGGTGGACCTTCCGCACTTCGTCACCGACCGCACCGAGACTCCGTCGACGACGAACCCGCTGGGTGTGAAGGGCGTCGGGGAGGCAGGCACCATCGCCGCCACGCCGGCCGTGGTCAACGCGGTGCTCGACGCGGTGCGCCACCTCGGCGTCACCGACATCCAGATGCCGACAACCCCGCAGCGGGTGTGGCGGGCGATCAACTCCGCCCGCGGTGAGGTCAAGGCCGACGCCGCGGGTGCCACCGAGGCCGCCGCCGGCGGTGGTCTCGGGTCCATCGACGCGAACTCCGACAATGGTGGAGGTGCCCGATGATCCCCGCGGCGTTCGACTACGTCGCACCGACCTCGATCGACGACGCTCTCGAGGCGTTGCGGTCGGCCGGTGACGAGGCGAAGGTGCTCGGTGGTGGGCAGAGCCTGCTCCCGGTGCTGCGGCTGCGGCTCGCCGCGCCGACCACGGTGGTCGACCTGTCCAAGGTGAGCGAACTGCGCGGCCTCCGCGACGACGGCGACGAGATCGTGATCGGTGCGATGACCACGCACCACGACGTGACGCGTGACCCGTTGGTCGCCGAGCACGCCGAGCTCATCGCCGCGGCCACCCGCACCGTCGCGGACCCGCAGATCCGGCACCGGGGCACCTTCGGCGGCGCACTCGTGCACGCTGACCCGGCCGGTGACCTGCTGGCTCCGGCGGTGGCGCTGGACGCGGAGATGGTGATCGCAGGGTCCACCGGGCGGCGCACCGTCCCGGCGTCGGAGTTCTTCGTCGACTTCTTCACCACGGCCGTGGAGCCTGACGAGATCCTGGTCGAGGTGCGCATCCCGAAGCACACCGGCTGGGGTGCCCACTACGAGAAGTTCAACCGGGTGGCGCAGGCATGGTCCATCGTCGCGGTCGCCGCGGCGGTGCGCACCGAGGGCGGATCGATCGCCGAGGCGAGAGTGGCGCTGACCAACATGGCGTCCACCCCGGTACGGGCTACGGGCGTCGAGCAGGCGCTCGTCGGTCAGCGGGCGACCGAGGAGGCGATCCGCGCGGCTGCGCAGCACGCGGCCGAGGGCACGAGCCCCACCACCGACGGCAACGCCGACGCCGATTACCGCGAGCACCTGGCCAGGGTGCTCACCGGACGGGCGATCGCCACGGCCGCAGGGGTGGGGAGCTGACTCGCATGCAGATGGAGCACGACTTCACCGTCTCAGCGCCGGTCGACGCGGTGTGGGTGACCCTGCTCGACCTCGAGCAGGTGGTCCCCTGCATGCCCGGTGCGGCGCTGACCTCACACACCGACGAGGAGTTCGCCGGGACGGTGAAGGTGCGGCTCGGCCCGATCTCCTTGCAGTACAAGGGGACCGGGAAGTTCACCGAGACCGACGCGTCCGCCCACAAGGCGGTCATCGAGGCCTCGGGCCGGGACGCCCGCGGCAACGGCACGGCGTCCGCCACGGTCACCGCCTCGCTGCGCGAGCAGGGTGGCGGGACCGCGGTGACCGTGATGACCGACCTCAGGGTGACGGGCAAGCCGGCGCAGTTCGGCCGCGGCCTGATCTCGGAGGTCGGCGGGAAGATCATCGGACAGTTCGCCGACTGTCTGGCAGGCAAGCTCGGCAACGACGACGAGGGGCCCGCGACGCCGGCGGAGAGCGAGAACCCGACGCCGGACCCGACTCCACCGGTGCAGGCCGCCGCCGCGCCCCGGCCGCTCCGTCCGGCGTCCGCGCCGGTGGCGGACGAGATCAACCTGCTCGACGCCGCCGGCGGGTCCGTGCTCAAGCGCGTGGCACCCGTAGCGGGCGGTCTGTTGCTGCTGCTCCTCATGGTGCGGTGGTTCCGCCACCGCTGATCGGTCCGTTCGATCCAGGGACCGCTACGGTGCGGTCGTGGTCTCCTTGATGCGCCGGGCACTGGGGCTCGTGGCCGTCGCGCTCGTCACGGCATGCGCCGGCCCTGAGGTCCTCACCGCCGCGGGCCCCGAGCCGCTGCACCCGCTACCCGCGCCTGCGCCGCCGCGGCAGGCCGACGAGTTCACCGTCGTCGCGTCCGGCGACGTGCTCGTGCACCCCGCGCTCACCGATCAGGCACGCGCCGACTCCGCCACCGGTGCGCCCGACTTCCGTCCGCTGCTCGCCGGTGTCGCGCCGGTCGTGCGGGACGCCGACCTCGCCCTCTGCCATCTCGAGGTCCCGCTCGCCGAGCCGGACGGCCCGTTCGCAGGCTACCCCGGCTTCAACGCGCCGCCGCAGATCGCCGACGCGCTGGCCGAGACCGGCTACGACAGCTGTACCACCGCGTCCAACCACACTCTCGACCAGGGCGCCGAGGGGGTGTTCCGGACCCTCGACGCGCTCGACGCAGCCGGTCTCGACCACATCGGCTCCGCACGTTCGGCCGTCGAGGCCGCAACTCCGCTGATCCACGACGTCGGCCCCGCGCGGGTCGCGCAGGTGTCGTTCACCTACGGCTACAACGGGCTCGAGAAGCCGGATGACAAGCCGTGGCTCGCCAACACCCTGGACGCCGACGCCGTGCGCGCCGCCGCGGCAGCCGCGAAGGACGCCGGGGCCGACGTCGTGATCGCGAGCCTGCACTGGGGCGCGGAGTACGAGCCCGAGCCGACGCCGGAGCAGGTCGCGCTCGCCGAGGAACTGCTCGCCGACCCCGCCGTAGACTTCATCGTCGGGCACCACGCCCACGTCGTGCAGCCGTTCGAGCGGATCGGCGGTGAGTGGGTCGCCTACGGTCTCGGTAACTCCGTCGCCCGCCACGCCGAGCCCCGCGGCACCACGGAGGAGGGCGTGATCGCGCGGTTCACGTTCGCTCGGGGCGGCGACGGGTGGGCGGTGCGCCGCGCCGAGTACGTCCCCACGCTCCTGGAGCTGAACACCCCGATGCGGCTGCGCGACCTCACGACCGAGCCCCCGTCGTCGCGGCGCACCGATGCCCTCGAGCGCACGGACGAGGTGGTGACATCGCGCGGCGCGGCCGGGGCAGGGCTGATCCGGGAGGGGAACTGAGCGGGTTACGTGCGGTCAGCGGATGTAACCGAGTCACAACTGATCGGTAACAGTGCTGCCCGACACTGGGTTGAATGACCGCACCGTCGATCGCGACACACTGCCCGTACTGCTCCTTGCAGTGCGGGATCAGCCTGGCGAGCGGCGAAGACGGGATGATCGAGCTGACCGGCCGCGACGACCCGATCAACCGGGGAGCGTTGTGTACCAAAGGCACGAACGCCGCCGAGTTGCTCGGGCACCCCGAACGGCTGACCACGCCGCTGGTCCGGGACTTCCGCGGTGGCCCGCTGCGACCGGCGAGCTGGGACGAGGCGCTGGACCGGATCGTCGCGGCGATCCGCGACGCCCAGGCCCGGCACGGCCTGGACGCGGTGGGCTGCTTCGGCGGCGGCGGGCTGACCAACGAGAAGGTCTACCAGCTCGGCAAGTTCGCCCGGGTGGCGCTGCGCAGCTCGAACATCGACTACAACGGTCGGTTCTGCATGTCCTCGGCGGCCGCGGCGGGCATCCGTGCCTTCGGTGTGGACCGCGGGATGCCGTTCCCGTTCGCAGACATCCCCGGAGCGGACGTCGTGCTGCTGGTCGGCAGCAACCCGGCCGACACCATGCCGCCTGCCATGCGGTACTTCGAGGAAGGGCGCGAACGGGGCGCCCGGCACATCGTCGTCGACCCGCGGCGCACCGCGACCGCCGACCTCGCACACCGGCACCTGCAGCCCGTGCCGGACACCGACCTGTCCCTGGCCAACGGGATGCTGCACATCGCGATCCGCGAAGGCCTGGTCGACGAGGGCTATGTGGCCGACCGCACCACTGGTTTCGACGCGGTGCGCCGGGCCGTGCGCTCGGACTGGCCGGACCGGGTCGAGCGGACGACCGGGATCTCGGTCGCCGACATGACCGAGACGGTGTGTGAGCTCGCCAGGGCACGGACGGCGATGATCCTCACCGCGCGCGGGGTGGAGCAGCACGCCGATGGCACCGCCACCACGCAGGCCTGGATCAACCTGGCGCTGGCGCTCGGGTTGCCCGGCCGGGGCCCCAGCTCCGGATGGGGCACGGTGACCGGTCAGGGCAACGGGCAGGGCGGACGCGAGCACGGGCAGAAGGCCGACCAGCTACCTGGCTACCGCACGCTGACCGACCCGGCGGACCGGGCGCACGTCGCCGCAGTCTGGGGCGTCGAGCCCGACGAGCTGCCCGGTCCCGGTGTCTCGGCCTACGAGCTGCTGGACCGGCTGGGCACCGACGGCGGGGTCCGGGTGCTGCTGGTCGCCGCGTCCAATCCCGTGGTCTCGGCGCCGAATGCCCGGCACGTCACGCAGCGACTGAGCTGCTTGGACCTTCTTGTCGTCACCGACTTCGTCCTCTCGGAGACCGCCGAGCGGGCTGACGTCGTCCTGCCCACCACCCAGTGGGCCGAGGAGGACGGCACGGTGACCAACCCCGAGGGCCGGGTGCTGCTGCGCCGCCGGGCCGTCGACCCGCCGACCGGGGTGCGGACCGACCTGGAGATCCTGCACATGATCGCGGCCCGGCTGGGCAGGGGCGAGTTCTTCCCGACCGACCCCGGCGAGGTCTACGCCGAACTCTGCCGGGCCAGCTCCGGCGGGATCGCCGACTATGCCGGCATCACCTACGACCGGCTGGCCGCCGGCGAGCAGCTGTGCTGGCCCTGCCCGGACACAGACCACCCCGGGACACCGCGGATGTTCCTCCAGTCCTTCGCCACGGCGGACGGTCGGGCCCGGTTCGTCCCGGTGACACCACGGTTCGCCGCCGAGCGGCCGGATGCCGACTACCCGTACCTGCTGACCACCGGCCGGTCCCGTGCCCATTACCAGTCCGGGGCTCAGACGCGACGCAGTCCGACGCTGCAGCGCGCGGAGCCGGAGGCCTACGCCGAGCTCCACCCGGAGCTCGCCCGCGAGATCGGCGTGGTCCACGGCGGACCCGTCCGGCTGAGCACCCCGCGCGGCGCCGTGGTGGTGCGCGCCCGGCTCGACCCTGGGATCCGACGTGACACCGTGTTCGTGCCGTTCCACTGGGGCGGGGCGGCCGGCGTCAATGCGCTGACCAGCGACGCGCTGGATCCGACGTCGCGGATGCCCGAGTTCAAGACCTGCCCGGTCGCCGTCGAGCCGGCCGACGCCCGCTCACCGCACCCCGGAGAACGGGTCGCTGCGCAGTCGACCGTTCCCCTGCCCTGACCCGACAGCCACGAGGAGACATCGATGCACAGCACACCTCGCTTCCTCCAGGGAATCTTCCCGTTCGAGGGCCAGGGAGTGGACAAGCTGGTGCTCCTGCACGAGAGCCTGCGCTACTCGGTGCCTGCCGGGATCATCACGCAACCGCTGTACTTCCGTGGCGGCAACACGACCGACGAGCTCATCACCGTGGTGCTGGTGCGCGACGGCGCCCCGATGCGCTACTTCCCGATCGGCGCGCGGGCAGGCACCCACGTGGCGCTGGCCGTCGTCGAGGACATCGAGGACGGGTCGGTGCTCGAGCTGCAGGTGGCCGCGCGTGAGGGGCTGAGCGGCACCGTCGTCGTCGACCTCGGGCTGGTGGAGGTCTGAGATGAGCGAGCCGACCCTGACAGGCGCCGACACCGATGACCGGCTCCAGCTGGTCGTGATCGGGAACGGGATGGCAGGCGCACGGGTGGTGGAGGAAATCCTCGCCCGCGGCGGCGCCACCCAGTTCCGGATCACGATGTTCGGCGACGAGCCCTACGGCAACTACAACCGAATCATGCTGTCGCACGTCCTTGCCGGTGCGGACAGCTCCGACGATATCGCGGAGATCTACCTCAACCCGCTGAACTGGTACGTCGAGAACGACATCATGCTGCACGCCGACGTCCGGGTGGTACGGATCGACCGCTTCGCACGCAAGGTCGTCGCCGACGACGGCACGGTCATATCCTACGACAAACTGATCGTCGCAACGGGTAGCCGGACGTTCTTCCCCCCGATGGACGGCATGTGGGTCGATGACCGGACGCTGACGCCGGGCGTCTTCGGCTTCCGCACGCTCACCGACACCACCGCGATGCTGGAGTACGCACAGGATCACCGCCGGGCCGTCGTGATCGGCGGTGGCCTGCTCGGGCTGGAGGCGGCGTACGGGCTGCGCCGGCACGGGCACGAGGTGCACGTCGTGCAGTCCGGTCCGGTCCTGATGAACCAGCAGCTCGACGAGGAGGCAGGCGCGATCCTGCGCACGATCGTCGAGCGGATGGGGATCAAGGTCCACACCGGCAAGCGGACGACCGCGGTGCGCAGCCACGGCGCGGTGGGCGCCGTGGTATTCCGCGACGGGAGCGCGATCGACGCGGACATGGTGGTGGTGACCGCGGGCATCCGGCCCAACGTCGGGCTCGGCGTGATCTCCGGGCTGACGGTGGAGCGGGCGATCGTCACCGACGACCAGCTGCGCACGGCCGACGACCCCGACATCTACGCGGTCGGCGAGTGCGCACAGCACCGCGGCGAGGTGTACGGCCTCGTCGCGCCGCTGTGGGAGCAGGCGACGGTGCTCGCCGACCACATCACCGGCGCCGATCCCAAGGCGGCCTACCACGGCTCGCGGATCGCCACGAAGCTCAAGGTGGCCGGGGTGGACCTCGCCACCATGGGCCTCAAACACCCCGAACGCGAGGACGACGAGTTCGTCCGGTTCGCCGAGCCCAAGCGCGGCGTCTACAAGTCCGTCGTGGTCCGCGACGGCAAGCTGGTCGGTGCGACGCTGCTCGGCGACGTCGGCAAGGTCGCGTTCCTCACCCAGAGCTTCGACCGGGCGCTGCCGCTGCCGGAGGCGCGGGTGGAGCTGCTCTTCGAGCTGGCCGGCCCGTCCGAGGCCGAGGGCGCCGTGGAGATGGACGAGTCCGTGCAGGTCTGCAACTGCAACGGTGTCTCCAAGGGCGACCTCGTCGGGTGCGTGCGTGGCGGTACGAAGAGCGTGGCCGGCGTGATGAACGCGACTCGGGCCGGCAAGGGGTGTGGGGCGTGCAAGTCGCTGGTCCGCGAGATCGTCGAGTGGGCGGCAGGCGAGGACGTCGAGGTCGACGAGAGCGCCGACTGGTACGTCCCGTCGATCCCGCTGCAGAAGCCTGCGCTGATCGCGGCGATCCGGGAGCGGGAGCTGACGTCGGTGTCGGCGGTATTCGCCGAGCTGGCCCCCGAGGGCGAGGACGCCGGTAGCAAGATGGCGCTCGCCTCGTTGCTCAAGACGTTGTGGGACGCAGACTACGTCGACGAACGCGACGCTCGGTTCATCAACGACCGGGTGCACGCCAACATCCAGCGCGATGGGACGTTCTCGGTGGTGCCGCGGATGTCCGGTGGCGTGACCAACGCCGCTCAGCTGCGCCGGATCGCCGACGTCGCCGACAAGTACGCCATTCCGATGATCAAGGTGACCGGCGGACAGCGGATCGACCTGCTCGGCGTGCGCAAGGAGGACCTGCCCGCCGTCTGGGCCGATCTGGAGATGCCGTCCGGGTACGCGTACGGCAAGTCCATGCGGACGGTGAAGAGCTGCGTGGGCACAGACTTCTGCCGGTTCGGCCTCGGCGACTCCACGCAGCTCGGGATCGACATCGAGGAGCGTTACAAGGGACTGGAGAGCCCGGCCAAGATGAAGCTCGCCGTCGCCGGGTGCCCGCGGAACTGCTCGGAGGCGCTGGTAAAAGACGTCGGTTTGGTCGCGGTCGGCGACGACAAGTGGGAGGTCTACATCGGGGGAGCCGCGGGCGCGTCGGTGCGCAAGGGGGACCTGCTGGCCACTGTGGAGGGCCAGGACGAGGCGCTGCGGCTCACCGGCACCTTCATGCAGTATTACCGGGAGAACGCACGCTGGCTGGAGCGTTCTTACGACTTCGTGCCCCGGGTCGGGCTCGAGGAGCTGAAGTCGCTGCTGGTCGAGGACCGGGACGGGGTCGTCGCCGGGTTGGACGCGCGGATGCAGGACTCGGTGGACGCCTACCGCGACCCGTGGCTGGAGGGCGGGGACCCGGCGACGAGCGGCCAGTTCGCCGACTCGCTGCCGCTGATCCCGCTGCCCAAGGTGCCGATCCGGAACGACCGGAGCGCGTCGGCCCGCAGCGGCCCCGCGGCCGGCGGACCGGTCGCGAGCGGGACCGGAACCGCGGAGCGGGCGGAGGCACAGGCATGAGTACGCCGGAGACGACGAGCCACCGGCTCGGACCGGTTGACGCGATTCCGGTCGGCGAGGGCCGGGGCTTCGCCGTCGGTGACGAGCAGATCGCGGTGTTCCGGTTGCGCGACCGAGCGCTGCGGGCGATGGAGGCGGTCTGTCCGCACGCGGGGGGACCGCTGGCCGACGCGCTGGTCGACGACGCCAAGATAGTCTGCCCGATGCACAACCACACGTTCTCCTTCGTCGACGGGTCCTGCCTGAACGGCGACTTCGCCGTCCGGGTCTACCCGGTTCGCGAGGAGGGCGGCGAGGTCGTCGTCGACATATGACCGGACGGGTCGGAGCGCCGTACGGTGCTCGTCACCGGTGGTTTCGAACGACGATCCCAGGGCGAGGGACCGGAGCGGATTCACTACTTCGACAGAGCGGATCTCGCCGCCCAGCTCGGACACCGCGCCCTCGACCGTTCCACCAGCTGCCGCCCGCAGCCCGCCGCGATCGGCCCGCTACGGTGCGTGGATCCGGATGCCCCCGCCGTCACCGGCGGTGATCCCTGTTGGCGATCTCCCGGAGGCTGTGGACAGACAACCCTGTCGAGGTCTCTCCACCACTTGCGTGATCGTCGTGATGGGGGCCACACTGGCTAGTCTCCCACCACGGAGGTGACATGCCGCGCTCGACTACCGACAGCGGAGTCCACTCGGTCGGCGAGCTGTTCGCCCGCCGCGAGGGCCCTGGGCGAGCACTCGCCTTTGACGCAGGCGCTGTGGCTTTCGCCTGCCACGCCATCGCCGCGCGGCTTCACCGCGGGGGCAAGCTGCTGGCGTTCGGCATGGGCACCGTGGCCACCGACGCGCAGCACATCGCCGTCGAGTTCGTGCACCCCGTGATCATGGGCAAGCGGGCGCTGCCCGCACTCTCGCTGACGAACGACGTCGCGACGGTCACGGGTCTGCTCGCCGACGGCGGCGCGGAAGTCTTCGCCCATCAGGTCACGCACCTCGGCCGCCCCGAGGATGTCGCGCTCGGTGTCTCCACCGACGGCCGCTGCGCCGCGGTGCGGCGCGGGCTCGAGGTCGCGCACGAGCGGGGCCTATTGACGGTAGCGCTGGTGGGCGACGACAGTGGCCCGACCGGCACCGACTCGATCGCCGACAGTCCGGACGTCGACCACGCGCTTCCGGCGCGCAGCGATGATCCGCGGGTGGTCAAGGAAGTGCATGTCACGATCTATCACGTCCTGTGGGAGCTGGTGCACGTGTTCCTCGAGCAGCCCGGCCTGCTGGCGCCGGAGGTCATCCGATGAGCGACGGCCCTCAGTTGGCACCGGTCTGTCACGACGACGTCTGCATCACCTGCTCCGACCAGGCGATCCCGGTCGTGCTCGTGGAGCTCCTCGCGAACGACCTCGCGCTGGCCGACACCGGCAGCGGTGTCGAGGAGGTCAGCGTCGCGTTCGTCGATGCCGGCGTCGGCGACACCGTGCTGGTTCACGCCCGCGAAGCGATCGCGGTCGTCACGACATGACCGACGCGTCCCACGACGAGCCCACAGGAGGTGGCAGCAGGTGACACGACAGGACAGCGGGGTGGAGTCCCTGTACCCCTTCCTCTACTCCGGGCCTTCGGACCTCGATGCCGCGCTGGAGCACGCCCGCCGCTCCACCGAGGCCAAGGTCGACGAGATCGTCGCGCTGCGCGCTGAGGTCCTGCACCGCGACGCGGAACGGCTCGCGGATTGCGCCAGGGTGATGGCTCGATCGTTCGCCGCAGGCGGTCAGTTGCTGGTGTACGGCAACGGCGGCAGCAGTACCGACGCCCAGGACGTCGCCGGCATGTTCCTGCACCCGGCGGGCGAGGCTCGGTCGCTCCCGGCCCTTTCACTCACGGCGGACATCGCCGTTGTCACCGCACTGTCGAACGACGTCGGATTCGACGTGGTGTTCGCGCGGCAGATCGCGGCGTTCGGCCGGCCGGGTGACATCGCCATGGGCCTGTCCACGAGCGGCAACTCCGCGAACCTCGTCCGCGCATTCGAGGAGGCCACCCGGCGCGGGTTGGTCACGGTCGGACTCGCCGGCTACGACGGTGGCAAGATGGCCGAGCTCGAGACGATCGAGCACCTCTTCGTGGTGCCGTCCGCCTCCGTGCACCGGATCCAGGAAGCGCAGACGACCGTCTACCACGTGTTGTGGGAACTGGTCCAGCGCGAGCTCACCGAGTTGACGGGAAGGCGGTGATACCTTTTGGACAGCCGACTCCGATGTGCTGATACTGTGCGAACTTTCCGCACTTCGTTCCGGGTTCTCGACTGAGCCGATCTCCCTGTCGGCCGCTCCGTTTCCCACCGACCTCTCTCGAAGGTGGTGTGCCATGACGGCACCGCAGACACAGGTACCGAAGCACGAGCAGGAAGAGCCGATCCTCCACATCCTCTGGATCAACGCCGGTCTGAGCTGTGACGGGGACTCCGTCGCGCTCACTGCAGCAACACAACCCAGCATCGAAGACATCGTCCTCGGCGCACTGCCGGGTCTTCCCAAGATCCAGGTGCACTGGCCGCTGATCGACTTCGAGTGCGGCCCCGAGCAGGGCGCCGACAACTTCATCGAGTGGTTCCACAAGGCCGATCGTGGTGAGTTGGAACCGTTCGTGCTCGTCGTCGAGGGTTCGATCCCGAACGAGGCGATCAAGAAGGAGGGCTACTGGTGCGGGTTCGGCAACAACCCCGCCACCGGGCAGCCCATGACCACCAGCGAGTGGCTGGACCGCCTGACGCCCAAGGCGACCGCGGTGCTGGCGGTCGGTACGTGCGCCACCTATGGCGGCATCCACGCGATGGCGGGTAACCCGACCGGGGCGATGGGCGTGGCCGACTACCTCGGGTGGAGCTGGAAGTCCAAGGCAGGCCTGCCGATCGTCAACGTGCCCGGCTGCCCGATCCAGGGTGACAACCTGTCGGAGACGATTCTGTACCTGCTCTACCAGGTTGCGGGCCAGGCTCCGATGATTCCGCTGGATGAGGCACTGCGCCCGCAGTGGCTGTTCGGCGCGACGGTTCACGAGGGGTGCGACCGGGCGGGCTACTACGAGCAGGGCCAGTTCGCGACCGAGTACGGATCGCCGCTGTGCCTGGTGAAACTCGGGTGCTGGGGCCCCGTCGTGAAGTGCAACGTCCCGAAGCGGGGATGGATCAACGGTGTCGGTGGCTGTCCGAACGTGGGCGGGATCTGCATCGGGTGCACGATGCCCGGCTTCCCGGACAAGTTCATGCCATTCATGGACGAGCCACCGGGTTCCAAGGTCTCGACCGCGGCGAGCGGGATGTACGGCAACGTCATCCGCGCGCTGCGCAAGAAGACGCTCAAGACGGTGGACGCCGAGCCCAAGTGGCGCAAGACCGGCCGGAAGCTGACAACCGGATACAAGCCCGGATGGTGAGCAGCCCTGTCCTCCGCAGCCGTTCCCAGCCTGACGCGTCCAGGAAGGCGTGACTACCGATGACGACCACTGCGAGTCCCAGTACCAAGAACAAGGACCAGCTGGCCCCGAACCTCACCGAGATGGCGTGGGACCCGATCACGCGCATCGTCGGTAGCCTCGGGATCTACACGAAGATCGACTTCGCGAACAAGACCGTGGCTGAGTGCCACAGCACGTCGTCGATCTTCCGTGGCTACTCGATCTTCATGAAGGGCAAGGACCCGCGCGACGCTCACTTCATCACGAGCCGGATCTGCGGGATCTGCGGTGACAACCACGCGACGTGTTCGGTCTACAACCAGAACATGGCGTACGGGGTGCGGCCGCCGCACATCGCGGAGTGGATAATCAACCTCGGCGAGGCCGCCGAGTACATGTTCGACCACAACATCTTCCAGGAGAACCTGGTCGGTGTGGACTACTGCGAGAAGATGGTCGCCGAGACCAACCCCGGCGTCCTCGACCTCGCGAACCGGACCGAATGCCCGCACGCCGAGGACCACGGGTACAAGACGATCGGCGACATCATGCGGTCGCTCAACCCGCTCGAGGGTGAGTTCTACCGCGAGGCGTTGCAGGTCAGCCGCTACACCCGGGAGATGTTCTGCCTGATGGAGGGGCGCCACGTGCACCCGTCCACGCTGTACCCGGGCGGCGTCGGCACGGTGGCCACGATCCAGCTCTTCACCGACTACCTGACCCGGCTCATGCGCTATGTGGAGTTCTGTAAGCGCATCGTGCCCATGCACGACGACCTCTTCGACTTCTTCTACGAGGCGATCCCCGGCTACGAGATGGTCGGGTACCGCCGCACCCTGCTGGGCTGCTGGGGCGCGTTCAACGACCCCGAGTACTGCGACTTCAGCTACGAGAACATGGCCAGCTGGGGCCGTAAGATGTTCGTCACTCCCGGCGTCATCGTGGACGGCAAGCTCGTCACCACCAGCCTGGTGGACATCAACCTCGGCCTCCGCATCCTGCTGGGCTCCTCGTACTACGAGGACTGGGTGGGCAAGGAGATGTTCGCGACGCACGACCCGCTGGGCAACCCGGTCGACGCCCGGCACCCGTGGAACCAGCACACGATCCCACGGCCGCAGAAGCGGGACTTCGACGACAAGTACAGCTGGACGATGTCGCCTCGCTGGTACGACGGCAAGGACCACCTGCCGCTCGACACCGGCGGTGGCCCCCTCCCCCGGTTGTGGACCACGGCACTGGCCGGCTTCGTTGACGTCGGTTACGTCAAGTCCACCGGTCACAGTGTGGAGATCAACCTGCCGCGGACGGCTCTCAAGCCGGAGAAGTCGTTCGAATGGAAGATTCCGCAGTGGTCCAACGCGCTCGAGCGCAACCGTGCCCGGACCTACTTCCAGGCCTACGCGGCGGCGATGGCGCTGCACTTCACGGACATGGCGCTCAAGGAGCTCCGCGCTGGGAACACCAAGACCTGGGAGTCCTTCAAGGTTCCCCAGGAGGCGCTGAGCTGCGGCTGGACCGAGGCAGTGCGCGGTGTGCTGTCGCACCACATGGTCATCCGGGGTGGCAAGATCGCCAACTACCACCCGTACCCGCCGACGCCGTGGAACGGTAGCGTCCGTGACACCTACGGGACCCCCGGTCCCTACGAGGACGCCGTCCAGAACACGCCGATCTTCGAGGAGAACCCGCCGGCGAACTTCAAGGGGATCGACATCATGCGCGCAGTGCGCAGCTTCGACCCCTGCCTGCCGTGCGGCGTGCATATGTACCTCGGCGGCGGCAAGACAGTGAAGAAGCTGCACACGCCGGCCGCGATGAACAACGGGATCTGAGCGTGCTCGATGCAGGGTCTCCCGGGGGTCCCAACCCCCGGGAGACCGGAGCCCGGATCGAGCAGCTACTCGAGGAGTTCCGTTCCTCGGCGCTGCCCGATGTGACAGAACGCGCCGAGGAGTTGGTGGCGCTGCTCGTCGAGCTCTACGGCGCGGGCCTCGAGCGCATCACCGAACTCCTGGCCGAGGAAGCTGACGGGGAGGGCGTGCTGCGGCGGCTGGTGGGTGACGACCTCGTCGCCAGCTTGCTGGTGCTGCACGACGTGCACCCCGACGACACGGAGGCGCGGGTCCTCGCTGCGCTGGACAAGGTGCGGCCCTACCTCGGGTCGCACGCGGGGGGCGTCGAGTACCTGGGAATCGACGATGAGGGGGTCGTGCAGCTGCGCCTTCAGGGTAGCTGCGACGGCTGCGCGTCGTCCCTGGTCACCGTGAAGATGGCGATCGAGAAGGGCATCGAGGAGGCCGCTCCCGAGATCGTCGGCGTGGAGGTCGAGGGGGTGACCTCCGAGAAGAAGCCCGCCAGTGACGGGGCGCAACTCCTCGAGCTCGCCCCGCCGCCTCCGCGGCTCGATGGCGAGTGGTTCCCGCTCGGCTACCCGCTCGTGCTCGCCGACGGGGAGTCGACCTCGATCGTGCTGGATGGTACCGGAGTGGCGGTGTGCCGTGTCGGCGGCAGGCTCTACGCCTACCTCGACCGGTGTCCGCGCTGCTCGGCCGGGCTCGGCGGTACCGGATTGGAAGGCGGGCTCCTCGGGTGTCCCGAGTGTGGTGAGCGTTACGACGTGACGCTCGCAGGACGCAGCAGCGAGGAGGGGTTGCACCTCGACCCGCTGCCGCTGCTCGGGGACGCGGGTGCGGTGCGCATCGCGGTGCCCAGCGGGGCGGTGCGATGAGTACGGGTCTGCGGCGGTTCGTGTCGTCGGCTCCGGAGCGGCAGCGACCGGCGGGCTCGGCTCAGGCCGAGCC
>JALYQB010000704.1 GCA_030856045.1 Actinomycetota bacterium | reverse complement strand
CCCCACGCCACCGACCGGCCGGCGAGGCCCCATCCCAGGCCGAACGCGACGGCGGGCGCGGTCGTGTCCAGTGCACTACGCCGCCCACCCAGCAACCGCGTCAGCGAGTCGGGGTGGGGGTCTCGCGCCGGGCGCACCCGCCCAGCGTGCCCCACGCCACCCCCGGCGAGCGGGGCACCACCGGCTGCACCATCCTGGGCACCCCGACCGACACTCATGGAGGCAGCGCATGACCCCCGACGTGCGCCCGTTCCGCTTCGGCGCGAGCGGTCAGGGCAACGAGCCGGCCGGTCCCGCGGCGCTGCCGCAGCTCGCCCGCCGGATCGAGGCGCTGGGCTACGACGTCTTCCTCGTGCCTGACCACCTCGGCGACCAGCTCGCCCCGCTGCCCGCCCTGGCCACCCTGGCCGGTGCCACCGAGCGCATCCGGCTCGGCACGATGGTGCTCGCGAACGACTTCCGGCATCCCGCGCTGCTCGCCAAGGAGGCCGCCACCGTCGACATCGTCTCCGGCGGGCGGCTCGAGCTCGGGATCGGCGCGGGTTGGCTGCGCGACGAGTACGACGCGGCGGGTATCCCGTTCGACTCCCCGCGGCTGCGCATCGAGCGTCTCGGTGAGACGGTGGTCTTGCTCACCGCGCTGTGGTCGGGGCAGCCCGTGACGTTCGCCGGCGAGCACTACCGCGTCGACGGCCTGGTGGGTTCCCCGCGGCCGGTGCAGCGGCCACGGCCCCCGCTGGTGATCGGCGGCGGTGGCCCGCGGGTGCTCGAGCTCGCCGCGCAGCACGCGGACATCGTCTCGGTGGCCGTGCGGTCCACCCCGAAGGGCAGGATGCGGGCCGGTGACCTCACCCTCGCCGCGACGGCCGCCCGCGTCGCGCACGTCCGGCGCCACGCGGACGGCCGGGACGTCGAGCTGAGCTGGCCGGTCACGTCCGTGGTGCTGACCGAGGACCGCCGCGCGGTCGCCCAAGCCCACCTCGACGCGTTCGCCGCGGGCCACCCGGACATCGAGCTGGACGTGGCGCTGATGGTCGACGACGTGCTCGACTCCCCTTACCTCGCGCTCGGGACGCCCGCCCAGATCGCGGAGCAGCTGCGCCACGTGCGAGAAGTCACCGGGATGTCGTACCCGGCCGTGTTCCCGACCCACGCCGAGGCGTTCGCGCCCGTGGTAGAGCTCCTGGCGGGGACGTGACGATCACGGACCCCGATCACCTCGTCACTGCTCGTGTGTGACGATTCCCTGCCGAGGGCGTAACCGATGATCCCTGCCGGGTGTTGAACCTCCGTGGCCCGGTCGACAACCGGCCGCGTGACGGGACCGCAGGCGTTAACCGCAACCCAGGAGGTCGCATGGTGCTGCTCGGCGGTGAGGTCGGCGACGACACGCCCGCGGGGACGCTTCGCGACAGCACGCTCATCGAGCACCTCGAGTTCTCGGCAGAGGCAGGCGGCGATGCCACGGCCTTCACGTTCGTCGACTACGCGAGCGACCCCGACGGTGCCCGGTTCACCCTCACCCGGACACAGCTACGGACCCGCGTGCGGGCGGTGGCGGCCCAGCTCCAGCAGGTCGCTCGGCCCGGCGACCGGGCGGCCGTCCTCGCGGGACAGGGCTCCGACTACGTCGTCGGGTTCCTCGCCGCGGTGCACGCGGGGCTGATCGCGGTGCCCCTGTTCGCGCCCGACCAGCCCGGCCAGTCCGACCGCCTGGACGCCACCCTCGCGGACTGCGCGCCGTCGGTGGTCGTCACCGGCACCGCGGACGCCGCCGCCGTCCGGGCCTACCTCGACGATCCGGCAGGGGTCCTGCCGGCGAGGCCGCGGCTGGTCGCCGTGGACGCCGTCCCCGACGAGCTCGCCGACGCCTGGCACGACCCGGGCTGCACCGGCGACGACGTCGCGTACCTGCAGTACACCTCCGGTTCCACCCGCGTGCCCGCCGGCGTCGTGATCACCCACCGCGCCGCGGCGTGCAACGCGGGGCAGCTCGCGATGGCCTACGACCTCGAGCCGGGGCGCAGCGCGGGCGTCAGCTGGCTGCCGCTGTTCCACGACATGGGGCTCGTCCTGTTCCTGCTACTCCCGGTGGTGCTCGGTCTCCCGTCGACGATCATGGCGCCGAGCGCGTTCGTCCGCAGGCCGCAGCGCTGGCTGCAGCTGCTCGCCGAGACGCCCGGCGCGTACACCGCGGCCCCGGACTTCGCCTACCAGCTGTGCGTGCGCCGCGCCCGGCCAGCCGATCTCGCCACGCTCCGGCTCGAGGGCGTGCACGTGCTGGTCAACGGCGCGGAGCCCGTCCGCTCGGCCACCATCGCGGCGTTCCACGAGACGTTCGGCCCGTGCGGGCTGCCGGTGGGGGCGCACCGGCCGTCCTACGGGTTGGCCGAGGCCACCGTGTTCGTCACCGCTGCCCCGCTGCGCGACGAGCCGCGCCTGGTCACCGTGGATCGGGACGAGCTCGGTGCCGGCGAGGTCGTGAGCTGCTCGCCGGAGCACCCGCGTGCGCTCGTCATCGCCTCGTGCGGGCGCCCGGTGGGCCAGCAGGTCGTCGTGGTCGACCCCGGCACCGGCCGGGCGCTCGACGAGCACCGGGTGGGCGAGATCTGGGTCTGCGGCCCGAACGTCGGCATCGGCTACTGGCGCAAGCCCGAGGAGTCGGCCGCGGTGTTCGGCGCGCGGCTGGCGGAGCCGGCCCCGGCCGGCGCGCCACCGGGCCCGTGGCTGCGCACCGGCGACCTCGGGGCGGTGCAGGGTGGTGAGCTGTTCATCACCGGACGACTGAAGGACCTGATCATCGTCGACGGGCGGAACCACTACCCGCAGGACGTCGAGGGCACCGTGGCCGACGCGCACCCCTCGATCCGGCGGGATTACGTCGCCGCGTTCTCCGTGGCCGAGCCGGGCGGACCCGAGGGCCTCGTCGTCGTCGCGGAATGCGCCCCCGCCCCGGCCGACGCCGCGCAGCGGGACGCGATCACGGGGGCCGTGCGCCGGGCGATCGCCGAGCGGCACGGGGTGTCGCTGCGCGACCTGGTGCTCGGGGCGGTGGGCTCCGTCGCCCGCACGTCCAGCGGCAAGCTCGCGCGCCGGGCGACCAGACAGCGCTACCTGGACGCCGCGTCGACGCTGATGGAGGTAAGCGCGTGATCGCTCGGCGAGGTGGCCCCGGCAACGATCCCGCGGAGCTGCGCGACTGGCTGCGGCGCTGGGTCGCCGAGGTCGTCGGACTTCCGCTGACGGAGGTCGACGCGGACCGCCCGCTCGAGGAGTACGGGCTGTCGTCGCGCGACGCCGTCGCCCTCGCCGGTGAGCTCGAGGACCTGCTCGGTGCGGAACTGCGCAGCACGCTCGTGTGGGACCACCCGACGATCAGCCAGCTCGCGCGGTACCTCACCGTGACCGAGCAGAGTGACGCCGCCCCGGTGCGTGCCATCGGGATCCGCACGGACCGCGGGCGTGCCGCGGGCTCCGACGAGGCCATCGCGGTCGTCGGCCTCGGCTGCCGGCTGCCCGGCGCTGAGGGACCCGAGGGCTTCTGGGAGCTCCTCGCTGCCGGCACCGACGCCGTGACCACCCAGCCCACCGGCCGCGGAACCACCACCGGTGCTCCGATGCGCGGTGGCTTCCTCTCCGACGTCGCGGGCTTCGACGCGGAGTTCTTCGGCATCGCGCCGCGCGAGGCGACGGCGATGGACCCGCAGCAGCGGCTGCTGCTCGAGGTGGCGTGGGAGGCCCTGGAGCACGCCGGTGTCGCGCCCGCGTCGCTGCGCGGCTCCGCGACCGGGGTGTTCGTCGGCGTCTCCTCCTACGACTACGCGTTGCGGACCAGCAGCGACGCGGCCGGGGTGGGCGCGTGGACCCCGACCGGTGTCGCGACGAGCATCACCGCGAACCGGCTCTCCTACCTGCTGGACCTGCGCGGCCCGAGCCTTGCGATCGACACGGCGTGCTCGTCGTCGCTCGTCGCGGTGCACCAGGCGTGCCGCAGCCTGCGCTGGGGCGAGTGCGACGCCGCCCTCGCTGCGGGCGTCAACCTGCTGCTCCACCCGGCCATGACCACCGCGTTCAGCGAGGCAGGCGCGCTGGCGCCCGACGGCCGGTGCAAGGCGTTCGCCGCCGACGCCGACGGCATCGCCCGCGGTGAGGGCGCGGGCGTCGTCGTGCTGAAGCGGCTCTCCGACACCCGGCGCGACGGGGACGCGGTGCTCGCCGTGATCCGCGGCTCCGCCGTCAACTCCGACGGCCGCAGCAACGGCCTCACCGCGCCGAACCCGGCTGCCCAGGCCGACCTGCTGCGCGCCGCGTACGCCGACGCCGGGCTCGACCCGGCCGAGGTCGACTACGTCGAGGCCCACGGCACCGGCACCCTGCTCGGTGACCCGATCGAGGCCGGCGCGCTGGGCACCGTCCTCGGCGCAGGCCGCCCGGCGGAGCGCCCGCTGCTGATCGGGTCGGTGAAGACCAACCTCGGGCACCTCGAGGCCGCCGCAGGCATCGTCGGGCTCATCAAGGTCACGCTGGCGATGCGTCACGGGAAGCTGCCCGCGAGCCTGCACTTCCACCGGCCGAACCCCTACATCCCGTTCCATGAGGCGCGGCTGCGGGTCGTCGACGAGCCGACGCCGTGGCCGCGGCGCACGGGCCTGGCCACCGCCGGGGTCTCCGGCTTCGGTTTCGGCGGCACGAATGCCCACGTCGTGCTCGAGGAGGCTCCGGTCGACGTGTCGCTGACCGAGCCCGCGGGCCCCGCAGCCCCGGCCGTGCTGCTGATCTCGGCGACGAATCCGGGCCGCCTCGCGGACGCCGTCACGGACCTCGCCGGGTGGCTCGACACTCCTGAGGGACTGGACAACTCGCTGTCCGCCGTCGGCCGCTCGCTCGCCCGCCGCGGCCACCACCGCAGCCGCGCCGCGATCGTCGCCCGGCGCCCCGCCGAGGCGCTGGAGGC
>JALYQB010000695.1 GCA_030856045.1 Actinomycetota bacterium | reverse complement strand
ACCTCCAGTATTCACGGCGATCTTGAGCTTCGCGTGTCGTGACAGCGAAAAGTGCCCCTGAACTGGGAGAATGCGTGTGTCAAGGACGCAGGACACCCGGACCGAGGAGCACTTTTCAGGTGGAGCTTAACCAGTGTCGAAGGGTTTGAGTGTCGAGGTCGGCGGGCACGGGGTCGTGTCGCACGCGGGGTCGGCGGTGCTGTGGCTGCTCGTGGACGGGACCGGGTTGACCGGGTCGCTGTCCAAGGCGTTGCGCCGGCGCGGGTTCACCCCGGTGCACGACCGCGGTCGGGTGCTGGTCGACACCGCGGTGTGCATCGCCGATGGCGGGCGGGTGCTCTCGGACCTGGCGGCGTTGCGTGATCAGGGCGAGCTGTACGGGTCGGTGGCCTCGGACCCGACGCTGTGGCGGGCGCTGGAGGAGTTCGGCGCCGAGCAACGGGAGCGGATCGGCACCGCCCGGGCGTGGACCCGGCGCCACGTGTGGGCGCAGGTCGAGGCCCGCCACGGGCAGGTCCCGCCCTCGCGGGTGGCCGATGTGGACCTGGGCAAGACGATCGTGATCAGGATGGACGCCACGATCCAGGTCTCGCACAGCGACGAGGAGGGCGCCGCCGGTACGTTCAAGGGTTCGTTCGGCCATCACCCGTTGGCGGCGTGGTGTGACAACACCGGGGAGTCGTTGGCGTTGCGGCTGCGCCCGGGCAACGCCGGCTCGAACACCGCCAGTGATCACATCGCGGCGCTCACCGACGCGATCGCGCAGATCCCGGGCCGACACCGCCGCGACCTGCTGATCACCGTGGACGGGGCCGGGTCCACCCCTGGACCTGATCCGCCACGCTCAACGCCGCGGCGGGGCGGCGGGTGCACTACTCGGTCGGGTTCGATCTGGACCACCGTGGCCGCACCGCGATCACCCAGGTCCCCGAGCAGGTGTGGGACCGCGACGGCGAGCCGCGCGACCCCGACGACGCCGGGGTGGTCGAGCTGACCGGGCTGCTGCGCGCCTCGGTCGGCGGGGACGTGCTGGCCAACTGGCCCGACGATCTGCGGATCCTCTGCCGTCACGAACGGCCGGGCTCGGGGGCGCAGCTGTGCGCGCTGGAGAAGGCCGACGGCTGGCGCTACCAGCTGTGCGCCACCAACACCGGTCGCGGGCAGTTGGCGTTCCTCGAAGCCCGCCACCGCGCCCACGCCCGCGTCGAGGACCGCGTGCGCTGCGGGAAGGCGACGGGTCTGGACCATCTTCCCTCGACCTCCATGGAGATCAACGCGGCGTGGTGTGTGGCCGCGATGATCGCGACCGACCTGCTGTGCTGGCTGCGGCTGCTGTGCCTGGACCCCTCCATGGCCGATGCCGAGCCCAAGACGCTGCGCTACCGCATCCTGCACACCGCCGCCCGCATCGTCCGCGGCCAGCGCAAACGGAAGATCAAAATCCCGGCGGACTGGCCCTGTGCCCACGAGCTCGAAGCCGCCTTCCTGACCGCGTTCGCCCTGACCGCCCCCACCTGAGCACCCCAGCACAGCCCACCCGCCCCCAACCCGAGGAACCCCGCCGGCCCGTGGAACCGCAGCCACCCGACGCGACCGCCGGGCCTTCCGACCACGACCAGCACCCGAAACGAAGATCAGAAACGGAGGTAAAGATCACCACGGCGACCCGTGAGGGCAACCTCACACCCGGTGAATGATCAAGGCTTGGGTCTCTCTTGGTCGTCTGGTACCTTCAAGTTACCGAGACTCCCCTAAGGTGGAGCGAACGGGCAGCTCGTGATCAAATCGCGATTCGGGAGAGAGTCGACTCCAGGCGGAGTTGGGGGATTCAGGATGAAGGTCGCCGTGCTAGAGCCGAGACAGCTCCTGTGCTGTGGATTGACGACGCTACTGGGGCGTCTCGACGCTGTGCTCGAGATCGAATGCCACTGCACCATGGATGAGTTGCTCGGTGCGCTCGAAATGCGCTCCGACCGGTGGGCACCGGACGTTGTCGTCATCGGCTGCCCTCCTCGCGAGGATCTTATCGGCCTTGTGCGCACCCGGTTCCCGGCGAGCCGGGTCCTGGGGTTGGTCGGCAGTGCCGACCCGGGCGACGTGGCCGTCGCCACCCAGGAGCACGCCGACGGGTACCTCATGATGCACGACGTCACCGAGATGACGCTGGGTGACACTCTTCGCGCCATGATGCACGGAGGGCTGCCGATGTCCCGTCCGATCGCCGACTATCTGTTGGACAGCGCAAGCGCTACCGATATTCCTATCCCCGCGATCCACGGAACGTTCAACGCGCGCGAGCGCGACGTGATCACCCTGCTGCTGGAAGGGCTGAGTAACCAACAGATCGCCCGCCGCCTCGACATCTCGCTGCACAGCGCGAAGCGACATGTCTCGGCCGTCCTCCAGCGGGTGAACTCCCCGAGTCGCGCGCATTTCGTCGCTACCATGCTGCGTGACGCCACGAGACCGCGTGACGCCCGACCCGCAAGCAGGACGCCGTGACCGTGAAGAACACGGTGGTCACCGCCGTCGTCCGTCAGTTCGGTCGGCCTCGCGGCCTAGTGGGCCGCCTCGCGGGCTGGCAGATGGCGCACCGCCCCTCCAACCGGCGGCGCAACGCCTGGGTCGTGTCGGTGCTCGATCCACGTCCGGGCGACCGTGTCCTGGAGGTCGGCTTCGGTCCCGGCCTCGCCGTCGCGGAGATGAGCGACCGCGTCGGTCCCACCGGGCACGTCTATGGGATCGACCACTCCGAAGTGATGCACCGTCAAGCGACCCAGCGCTGCGCCTCCGCTGTCCGGGACGGGCGGGTGACCCTCGTTCACGGCTCGGTCGACGCCCTGCCTGCGACGCTCGATGGCCCCTTCGACGCCGTCGTCTCAGTCAACTCCTTCGCGTTCTGGGCCGACAGCGCCCGTCGCCTCGAGGACCTCCGGCGGCGTCTCGTGCCCGGCGGGCGCATCGCCATCGCCTCGCAGGCCCGCCATCCCGGTGTCACCCGGAACCCCGAGCGTGCGGGCCGGGAGATCTCCCAGCTCCTCGAGGACGCGGGCTTCACCCGGCCGAGGGTCGAGAGTCTCGACCTCGACCCGCCCGTGGTCTGCGTGCTCGCCGCCGCCGACGGGACTGACGACGGCGGTCAGCGCGCCTAGTACTCCAGCCGTAGATCGTTACGTCTATGTGTGGGCTGCCTCTTGGCCTTGATAGTGGCTGGCGCGGGCGCGATGCTGATGGCGGCGGCGCCAGATCGACCAGGCTTCGGGACAGGCTACGGCTCGGCCGGGTTCGAAGACGAAGATGGTGAACAGTCGGCGGATCTCGTTGCAGGTCAGCGCGATGAGCCCGGCGGATGCGGGCCGGTCGGTGTGCTCGTTAGCGGCGACGATTGCGAGCAGGGCGTGCGCGGTCATCGCAAGCAGCGTCCAGCGCTGCCAGGAGATCCAGCCGCGGACCTGGTGCTCGTCCAGGCCGGCGAGGCCCTTGCCGGCCTGGAACGATTCCTCCACTGTCCAGCGCCTCCCGGCGACGCGGACCAACTCGCGCAGCGGGACCAGTTCCGGTGAGTAGCAACGGTAGAACGCCAGCTCACCGGTGTGCCGGTGGCGTCGCACCAGCAGCCACCAACACCCCATGCCGGCGTCGTCGGGGGAGGTGCCCTCGGGCGGGGCGAGGGTGATCAAGGCCCAGTCGTAGTAGCGCTGCCCCTTGGCACCCGGTCCGGCGGAGAGCCGCCGCCAGGCCCGCCTGGGCAGCCCGGCGGTGAGCGCGTCGGCGCGCAGCAGCCCGGCCTGCAGACGGGACGCGACGGTCGCAGCCGATGGCCAGGACGTACCCGACCCGGCGGGACTCCAACTCCGCGCGCAGTGCGGGGTCTGCGCCGTAGACCTCGTCACCGGCCGCCCACCGCGCCGGCACGTCGGCGTCCAGCGCGCGGCAGAGCATCCCGCCTGCCAGGGCCGGCTTGGTCATGAACTCGATGTCCTCGGGTACTCCCGCGGTAGCGCAGCGCTCGGCATCGCTGGTCCACGACTTCGGCAAATAGAGCTCGCGGTCGATCATGGCGTGGCCACGGGCCCCGGCGTAGGTCAAATACGCCGCGACCTGGGCGTTCTCGATCCGCCCGGCGGTCCCGGTGTACTGGCGCTGCACCCCGACCGTGCACATGCCCTTCTTCAGATCACCGGTTTCGTCGACCACCAGCACCGCGTCGCCGTCCCCGAGATGGCCGGTGACGTAATCGCGCAGGTCATCGCGCACCCCGCCGGTGTCCCAACGGGCCCGCCCCAGAAAGTGCTGCATACCGTGCGGATCAGGGTCCCCGGCGTGCTCAGCGATGGTCCAGCAGTTCTTTTGCGGCAGATCGGCCAGCAGCCCGAACAGGAACCCGCGGGCCCGACGACGGGTCTCGACACGTACGAACCGCCCCGCCATCCGATCGAGAAGCCTGTCGGCCTCTGCCTGCCACCGCTCGCGCCCTACGCTGTAGCCCACGGCCACCGCATGATCGTCAGATGTCGACACAACGGACGATAATCACGCGGTGGCCGCCCCACGTGCGGGACCGCCACGCCAGAAGATCACGATCTACGGCTGGAGTACTAACGGGGCTTCGCCCCAGCCCGACGAGCCATGCCGTGGTCGGCTTGGGTGCGCGGGCTCCGGTCGGCGGGATCTAGGAGGCTGCTGAAAAACCCCGTTTCCCGGGGCTTGCGACCTGCAAAGACCCAGGTCAGCGGCTTGCGAACTTGCCGCGAACCGACTTATTCAGCGCCCTCCTAGACCGTGACCGGCGGCCGGTCCGGTGTATGAACCGCTCGGAGCGGTTGGTTGGCCTACTGGCCGCCCGTCCGACCGGAGCCCGCTCTGACGTTACCGCGCACTGTCGCCGATGTCCTGACTGATCACGTCGTCTTCGAGGTGGAGTGCATCGACCGGATGTATCTCGGGCGTGTATGTGCCGGGGCTGCAGTACGAGGCCGGGCTGGTCGGGTTCGTGCACCGGCAGCTGGGGCTGCCGATCGCCTCGACCGCACCGCTGGGCAAGATCAGCGATGGGTTCAGCGATGCGATGCACCGCTTCGCCCGCGACCAGCACGTGCCGTGGGTGGATTTCGCCAAGGGCCAGCGCAAGGACGACCTCATGCACGAGTACCTGGCCGAGTTCACAGCCGAGGAGGGGGTGTTGTTCATCGGCCGTGCCCAGGAGAAGACCGGGTTGTCCGCACCGAGAAACGCCGCAACGCCGACGGGGCGGCGTATCCGTGGATCGTGCGCTCCACCGGGGTGGTCAACCACTTCTACGTCTACGCCGTGGACGCCGACTTCGGCCCGTTCTTCCTCAAGTTCTGCTCCTACTTCCCCTACAACGCCCGGTTGTGCATCAACGGCCACGAGCACGAGTGGGCCAAACGCCAAGCCACCAAGGCCGGGATCGGGTTCACGGCGCTGGACAACGGCTTCGCCACGGTCACCGACCCGGCCGCGGTCCAGGCCGTCTGCGACCGGCTGGGCCCGGCGCAGATCCAGGCACTG
>JALYQB010000687.1 GCA_030856045.1 Actinomycetota bacterium | reverse complement strand
CCGCGTCCGGTGGGCTCCACCATGGCTCCTTGAGTAAGGCGGGGGTGGCGAGGTAGACGGCGAGCCGACCGCCGGGGAAGTCCTCCGGCGGCGCGGGCAGAACGTCCTCCGACACCACTGTCACCTCGGCCAGCCGACCGCGACCGCCGAGCGGAACGAGGTCGTCACGGATCTCCATCGGCTCGTCGTCCACGCAACCGACCAGAAATCGGGTGTCCTCGCGCGGACGCAGTTGCGTCATCGCGTAGAGCAGGCCTGGTGCCGCGGTACCGGCCAGCGGCCCGCTCCAGTGCCGGGCGAGGCCGAGCCGGGTCTCCGGCACCCACGCCGGGTCCGCCAGCAGCGGTGGCTCCGGCACGTCCCGGCCGCCGGCCATGCTGCCGGTCAGCCAGTCCGTCAAGCCACGGCGGCTGATCCAGTCCGAGACCGATTCACCCTCGCCGACGAGGTGATGGCTGAGTCGCTGCCGGTCGTCGACGTCGAGATCGGATACCGCGGTGGCGTCTCGTACGGTGACCGCCAGTCGCCGGACCACCTGACCGTCACGGACCACGTCCTGCGGGGTGGGGAACACGATTCCCCGTGCGGTGCCGACGACCGGGCCGACGATGTGGTGTTCGACATTGCGGCCGATCGCGGCCCGCACCACGCCGCCGAGGGTGTTCGGCGCAGGTGGCACTGAACTGGCCGAGCTTGCCGCACCGGCGTCGAACGGACGCCCGTCCCGCACCATGATCGTGTCCAGCGGGGTGACCGCGAGCCAGGTGGTGTTCACCGCGCCTCCTGGGACAGGAACCGCGCAACCAACGCTGCGGGCACCGGCGCGATGCCGCTCGCCGTGACCGCTCGTTCGGCTCTCCCCAGGGTGTACAAGGCCTTGCCTGCCTCCGGTGTCCCGCCGTGACGTTGCACCAGGCGGGTGAGCTCGGCGCGCAACAACGTCGGTTCACCGTCCAGTTCGCGCAGGCTCGCCTCGTCGCGCTCCAGGTCGGACCCGAGCGCAGCCGAGAGGACATCCGTTCCGGGACCGGGGCGGATCCGGCTCAACAGCTCGGTGGCGCCGGCACCGTCCTCGGTGCCCGGCGGCCACCACGGCTGCACGGTCCGCGCTCGTTCGCCCCCGCGCCTGCGCACCACCACGGCGAGCGCATTCCGGGAGCGTCCGCTGGCGCTCGTCGCCGACTTGGCGTCCGCGATCGCCGTCCGGGCGGACCGGAGCGCACCCTGCAACGGGTTGGACATGTGCGCGAACACCACACCGGTCGACGCGGTGATTGCGGCGCCGTCCGCGCCGGCGGTGGCGAGCGGGCCGGTGGTGACGGCGGCACGGACCTGCGCGCGGATGGACGCGGCGAGCGGGAGAGCTGCTGCGGCCGGGCAGAAGGCGAGCAGGTCGTCACCGCCGGCGTAGACGAGCACCGCGAGTGGGTGCTGCGTCTCCAGGAGTTCCTTCTGCTGCGTGGCGAGCGCGCTGAGCTGGTGCGACACCTCGCGCTGCCGGTCCAGGTCGAGGTGTCCCAGTGCCCGGCCGAGGTGGTCGAGGTCCTGCACGACGACCGCGAAGTACGCACTCGGCGCTGCGATGCCGGCCCTCCGGGCCACCGCCGCGAGCGCGCGGGCCGCCGTGCGACCGTCGCGCACGACTTGCTCGTCCGGTGTGATGTCATACTCCCGGGTGAGCCCCGCAACCTCCCACCTCTCGGGAGTCACCCAGGCCCCGAGCCGATCGGCGAGCGGCTCCAGCCCGGCGGGGGTCGGCACCGACCGGAGCGTCGAGCGGTCGGAGTGCACGGGGAGCTGATTCAATGCCGTGCTCAGCTCCCGCACCGGGCCGCGCAGCTCGGCGGCGACATCGGGGTCGGCGCCCGCCCGCTGCAGCAGCCGGCTGCGGAACACCGACGACGCGATGCTCACCGTCGAGGGGAAACGCTCGCTGCCGGCCCGACGCTTCGCCCACCCCGCCGCGGACAGCGCTTCGTTCCGTTCATGGGGCAACGCACCGCGTGGCGCTGCGACGGCAGGCAGCCCAGGTGACTGCGCACACAGCTTCTTCTGCGGGATCTCGACCGGCTCGAACACCCGCGTCCGCCGCCGACCAACCATCTCGTGCTGCGCGGCCTCCCACAGCGCACCGTAATCGCTGTCCGTGGCGGGCCCGGTGACGCTGACCCAGGCGAGGTCGGGTGTGCCCGGGGTGAGGGTTGGTTGGCCGGTCTTGAAGGTCTCCTGGAGCCTGTCACGCCAGGCCTGGCGGACGTCCTCGGCGGTGGCGCGGGCGATCCTCGGGCCAGCGCCCTCCTCGGCCAGAAAGGCGATCTTGTTCGTCACGCTCGGCGCGTCCACGGTCGCAGGAAAGATCAACCCACACGGCTCGGGCGAGCCGACGAGCCGACGTTGGACGGCATGGGCAGCAAGGCCCGCCAGCTCCTGCACGATCTTGCTGGCCCCGGCGACATCGGCGGTACTGCGCGACTCGACGATGAACCGCTGCACGCCGCCGAGCGACAGCAGCACCAGGTCGACCGGCACGCCGGTGATCCCCCTCGCTCCTTCGGACAGTCTCCGTGGTCACGCTGAACCGTTCGGCAAGCCCCCCCGACGTGCCTGCAACAGCGCGGACACCATAACGCCCGGGAGGGTGAACCGACCTGGAGGGCCGGGCTGACGCAGGTACAGGTAGCGACGGAGCTGGGTGTGCCGCAGTCGTTCGTCAGCAACGAATCCGGACAGCGACGGCTGGACGTGATCGAGCTGGGGCCGCGTGGCGCAGGCGCTGGAGTGTCGCTACAGACCGCGTTGAAGCCGCTGGGGAGTGAAACCACCACTACGGCGATGCGGCGGAGCAACGGATGACGACTATGCGGTGCGTGATCCGCCGCTTCTATACGCCCTTCGGCGTGAGGTGCTTCGGAACGGTTGCTCTTTTGGTATGTCGGGGTGAAGCGGCGCAACGTGTTTCTATACGCCCTTCGGCGTGAGGTGCTTCGGAACACCTGTGGTGGGCGGGGGCGATCGCTCTGCTGGTGTTTTTATACGCCCTTCAGCGTGAGGTGCTTCGGAACCTGCGCCATTGCGGCTGAGCTCCGATCGCGAGGATGGGGTTTCTATACGCCCTTCAGCGTGAGGTGCTTCGGAACGCGAGACACTGCTCGGGACTAGCAGTAACCCGGAGGTTTCTATACGCCCTTCAGCGTGAGGTGCTTCGGAACGTCGAGGACTGGGCGGATGGTGAGGTGCTCCGTCTGACGGGTTTCTATACGCCCTTCAGCGTGAGGTGCTTCGGAACTCCTCTGCGGTATTCTAGCATTGGTGCTCGCTCTGTTTCTATACGCCCTTCAGCGTGAGGTGCTTCGGAACCCTACCCCGGTGCGCGGCCCGCTGACCAGCGAGTATGGATGGCTTCTGCACGCGAGACTCGCCAGGACCAGGATTCGATCTTGAGGCGGGAGAGCAGAGCGATGTTTCCGCAGGTAGCAGGCCCACATGCGAGACACGATGTCGATCTTCTGACGGGGTCACCCGAAAGGAGCAACAGCCAGCGGCGGGCGGGGTTCACAGGGCCGCCCAGTACAGTGCGTCGGGCGCCGCGTCGGCCTGGCCCCGGACCACCAGCCGCGACCAACATGCCGCGCAGGTCGGCAGCAGGTGCACCGCGTCGGTGGTGGGATCGATCATCTGTTCCACCCGGCTGATCATCTCGTTCAGGTCCTCGGGCGCGACCGCACACACATAGACGCTGCGTTGGATCCGGTCACCCCACTGCTGCAGGTAGGCGGCGACCCTGGCCCTGCTGGCATCCCGGGAGATGTCGTAGCAGACCAGAACCGTCAGCGCCACGACAACCCCACATATCCGGGCCCCAGATTCTCCACCCACGCCGCCAACACCTGAGCGTGCCGGCGCAGGGTGCCGGCGAAATCGGGCAGCGCGCCCCCGGGTCATCTGCAACATCCGACGTGCGGAGGTCGGCGGGATCTCCGGTGAGCAACTGATCGCCGGGTAACGCCATCATGACGATCAGTGCATCGACGGCGTCGCTGGCGCTGCTGGCGCGAAATTGGGGTCACCATTCCATTGGTTCGCGTTCGTGATAGAAACCGCCGGTGGGGCCGTTGTCGGGGAGTGTGGCGAGCCAGACGGCGGTGTCGGCACCTTGCTGGACGGTTCGGGGAGCGTTCGGGCCGCCGAGGGCGGTGCGCACCCAGCCAGGGGATGCGGAGTTGACGAGGATCCCGGTGCTGGCGAGGTCCGCTGCGAGGACACGGGTGAGCGCGTTGAGGGCAGTTTTCGAGACTCGATAGGCGGGCTCGCTTCCGCGATCCATATGATGTAGTGAGCCAAGCGTGCTCGACATGTTGACGATCCGCCCGTAGCCGGCGTCGCGCATGGCGGGGATGACCGCGTTGGCGCACTGCCAGGAGCCCAGCACGTTGACTTGCCACACGCGGGATGCGACCGTCAGGTCGGCGGTGGACGGCCGCTGATTGCCGTCACTGATGCCCGCGTTGTTGACCAGGATGTCGATCGGGCCGTACTCGGCGGTGATCCGCTCGACAGCGTCAACGGCGGCTCCCGGTACGGCTACGTCAAGGTGAACTGGAGAGGCCGCGAAACCCCGCCGGGTGAGTTCGGCAGCTGCCTGATGAGCCTGATCCGCGTCCCGCGCAGCCACGATGACATGGATGTTGCGTGCGGGAAGCTGGTGGACGATCTCCCGGCCGATGTCGCGGTTGGCTCCGGTCGCCAACGCGACTCTGCATCCTGCGGTCACCGGCTCGCGGTCTAGGCGTCGAGGTCGCGGAGGTGGTCGTCGAGTTCCCGGACGGGGGCCTCGTGGGCGTGGCCCGACATACCGAGACGTGCCGTGCGGATGGTCTCGAGTGAATGGACCGAGCCGGTGTGGCGGGCCAGGCCGGCGGCGGTCCGGAGCTCGTGACACGCCAGCTCGAGTTCATTGTCCTGCAGGTATGCCACCGCGTTGCGGGCATGGTAGATCGCCCGGTCACGCACATAGTTCGGGTTAATGTTGCGGAGGGCATCGTCGATGAGCGGGCGCGCACGCGCTGGCTGGTGGAGGTCGACCCAGCAGGAACCGGCCTGCGCGGCGAGCTCGGCTTCGTCGAAGTAATAGAGCCAGTCGGGTTCGATGGCATCCTTGCACGCCTTGTCGAGACTTCGTTCAGCATTACCCAAGGCACGTCCACAGGCCACGACATCGCCAGCCTTGGCATGAGCACGGGCTTTCCTGCTGGCCAGGAGCGCTTCGAGTCGGGGTGTGGCGTGGTCCCGAACCTGTTGCTGCGCGCTGTCGATCAAGGACACCGCGTCCTGATGATGGTCAGTCCGGGCAGCTTGCCAGCTCATGCAGGCGAGCACGTTCGCGCCGGTCATCGCGTCGTTCGCGAGCGCCGAACAACGCAGCCCTGCGACGTAGTAGGACTGCGCCGCCGCGTGGTGAGAAGCGTCGAAGTGCAACCACCCGCACAGCCTGGCTGCCTCGGCTATGAGGCTGAACAACCGTTGTCCGGAATTGGTGTCGTAGATGGCGTGGTCGGCGAGGTGTACCAGCCAGCGGAACTCGGCGACGGCGAGGCTGCGTAGCTCGGCGCCTCCCAACGCGTCATCGAGATTCCGCAGATCCGCCAGCCTGCTATCGAGCCGGTCCAGGAGATCTGGGTTCAGCCTATCCTGGCCGCTGCCGTGCAGCCCCACTGAGGGCGACGAACCAGCGACGGCATCGCTCCACTGCCCTACCAGTGCCGTCAACGCGCCCGCCGTGATGACTGCGAATCCGCGACGGTCCATAGGCCCTCCTGCCACCTCGTTGAGCACCTGCATAGATCCGGCGAGCGACCAGGGTGGATCCAGCACCGATGCCCCGCTGCCGAACGCGTGTCGAAGCCAATACGGCCATCCCTCCACGATCACGCCACGAGACACGCCGAGCGCGTCCGCGAGGTAACCCTGGGATTCCGGAGTTGGTGTCCGGCGTCCGGTCTTCCACTTCCAGATCAGGTTGCGGTCCGCACCGGAACGCAAGCCGTCAGCGGCCACAGCGTTCAGAAATAGCCGAGCCAGCGCCGCCATGGACAGCTGCCGGTCAGCCAACACATCGCCGAGCGGGTTTCGCTCCGCTGCTCCGTGCGACACCAAAGACCTCCCGAGCGACCGATTTGATCAGCGAAGGATCAAACCGTACGGCACGCACCCTACCCGTCACCGCCTGTCACACAGCTGGCACACGCCGATGCCGTGGACTCCGGCGTCGCCACCCGGTGTTCTCATGAACGAGACCTAGACGTACAGACCATGCTGAAAGCAGGATGCCGTGAACCGTGTCGACGAGAGGCTGCACCCAACCCAACCGTGTTCGCCGCCGGGCCGTGTGGGTCACCTCTGGTGCGGACAGAACCGAGCACGCAGGACCGACGAGCAGATGACCGCCAGAGCTCTCGTGGGTCAGGCTGGTGTTTACCTCGCGCAGTGCGCGGTTAGCGGTGCGTCGCCCCTCGATGGTGGCAGCCGCATTGGGCGCAGCACCGACCGTCTGCCGCTGCGTCCCGGACCGGGCCGCCACCGCGGCGTCCCACGCGATAACCCATTGCTCCGCTGGACGAATCGGCTGCTCGGCGCTCCGCGGACCCGGTCATCGTGTCGCCACCTCCCGAAGGCGGCGGTATCCCCGCCAAGCGGCCGGACGGGAATCACGGTGGGGTCGGCGGCCTCGACCGGCACACCGACGCGACCCGCCCGGCCACCACCGCCCGATACCGGGCCCGGCCGCCGTGGCGGGCGATGTCACGACACACCACGCTCGGGTCCCGCCCGATCCGCTCGGCGATCACCCAGCCCTCGAGCTGCTCGGCGATCCCGCGGGAGATCTCCTCCCGGTCAGTCTCGGTCAACATCCTGCGCACGCCCACCCAGTGCTCCTCGTCGGCTCGGTGTCACCGACGATCTACACCAAGATCAATTGCTACGACCGGTTGGGATCAAGAGGTCCTTGCCGGTGAGTCGGGCGTCCTCGCGCAGCACCCGAAGTCGGCGGCCGAACTGCACACGTCCGTTCGTAGCGGTGATCAGACGCCTCTCGGCGGCATGGCGCGGGCGGGGTCGGCCGCCAGGTAGTCGCGGTAGGGCGTGGCGTGCGCCTCGGCCAGATCGAGCCATCGCGTGTGTTGGCGTACCACGGTCGGCTCGGTGCTGATCTGCGCGCCGAGCAGCCG
>JALYQB010000655.1 GCA_030856045.1 Actinomycetota bacterium | reverse complement strand
AGCCCGTAGAGCGCGGCCACCCTGGCGGTCGAGCGCCGCGGTGGTAGCGCAGCGGCGCCGGTTGCCCACGGCAGCGGACCGGGGTTCGAGGCGAGGAGCGTACCGGACCCGGACACCGGTGGTGCGGCAGGCGGTGCGACAGGCCGTGCGGCAGGCGGTGCGACGCGACGAGCGACGGGCGGCGCGCCACCGGTGGGGAACGGCGCGCGGGTGCGGGCGTCGGTGAGCGGGCGAAGCGTGCGGTGCACCTGGGCCAGCGGCATCCGTGCGGTGGGGTCCTTCACCAGCAGCCCGCGGATCACCGCGCCGAGCGGGCCGCCGACCGTCGGGGCGGGGACGTCGTCCTGCACCACCGCTGCCACGGTGGCCATCGGGTCGCCGTCGACGTCGTAGGGCGGGCGGCCCTCGACGGCAGCGAAGAGGGTGGCCCCGAGGCCCCAGAGATCGGCCGCGGTGGTCACCGGCTTGCCTGAGGCCACCTCGGGAGCGATGAACGAGGGGGAGCCGAGCATCAGCCCGGCCGCGGTGATCGTGACATCGGCCGGGTTCCGCGCGATCCCGAAGTCGGTGAGCTTCACCCGGCCGTCGTGCGCGACCAGGACGTTGCCGGGCTTGACGTCACGGTGGGTGATCCCGGCGGCGTGGGCGGCGGCGAGCGCCGCGGCGACCGCGGTGCCGACGGTTGCCGCCGTGCGGTACGGGAGCCGCCCCTCGTCGCGCAGCACCTCGGCGAGGCTGCGCGACGGCACCAGCTCCATCACGACGAGCGGGTCGCGGCCCTCCCGGGCGACGTCGTAGAGCGTCACGACGTTCGGGTGGGACAGCACCGCGATGGCCCGTGCCTCCCGCAAGGTCCGCTCGCGCAGCGCGTCCGCCTCGGCTTCGGGTATCCCGGGCGGGAACAGCACCTCCTTGACCGCGACGGGGCGCCCGAGCACCTCGTCGTGCGCAGCCCACACCGTCCCCCTGGCTCCGCGACCCAGCACGGAGTCCAAGCGGTAGCGCCCGGCTACTCGCCGGGGCTCGACCGGGGTGGGCACCAGCACAGTGTGGCTGCCTGCGTGCGGCCGCATACTGGGACCTCCCCCTGCCGGCGCTGCGATCGAGGAGGTCCTCCCATGACGGAGTCGAGGCCCGCCCCGGAGAGATCGGCCTCAGAAAGATCGGCCCCGGGAAGATCAGCAGAGTCCGGATTCGAGGTGAAGCCGGTCTACCGCTCCGACGACGTGGCGAAGGGGCTCGACGAGCGGCTCGGCGAGCCCGGCGAGTTCCCGTTCACCCGGGGCGTCTACCCGTCGATGTACACCTCCCGCCCGTGGACGATGCGGCAGTACGCCGGGTTCGGCACCGCGACGGAGTCCAACGCGCGCTACCACCAGCTGCTCGAGGGCGGCCAGACCGGGCTCTCGGTGGCGTTCGACCTGCCGACGCAGATGGGCTACGACTCCGACGAGACGATCGCGAGCGGCGAGGTCGGCAGGGTCGGCGTGGCGATCGACTCGATCGAGGACATGCGGACGCTGCTGGACGGCATCCCGCTCGACGAGGTGTCGACGTCGATGACGATCAACGCGCCGGCGTCGGTGCTGCTGCTGCTCTACCAGCTGGTCGGGGAGGAGCAGGGCGTCGCAGGGGAGAAGCTGACCGGGACGGTCCAGAACGACGTGCTCAAGGAGTACATCGCCCGCGGCACCTACATCTACCCGCCCGCGCACTCGCTGCGGTTGACGTCGGACATCTTCGCCTACTGCCAGGCCGAGGTCCCGCGCTGGAACACGATCTCCATCTCCGGCTACCACATGGCCGAGGCCGGGGCGAACCCCGCGCAGGAGATCGCGTTCACGCTTGCCAACGGCGCGCAGTACGTGCAGGCGGCGCTCGACGCGGGGATGGCGGTCGACGACTTCGCACCCCGGCTGTCGTTCTTCTTCGTCTCCCGCACCACGCTGCTGGAGGAGGTCGCGAAGTTCCGCGCCGCACGGCGGATCTGGGCGCGGATGATGCAGGAGCGGTTCGGCGCGCAGAACCCCAAGTCGCTGATGCTGCGGTTCCACACGCAGACCGCCGGGGTGCAGCTCACCGCGCAGCAGCCCGAGGTGAACCTGATCCGGGTGACGGCGCAGGCGATCGCCGCGATCTTCGGCGGCACGCAGTCGCTGCACACCAACTCGTTCGACGAGGCGCTCGCGCTGCCGTCGGAGAAGGCGGCCCGGCTCGCGCTGCGCACCCAGCAGGTGCTGGCCTACGAGACCGACCTCACCGCGACCGTCGACCCGTTCGCAGGCTCGTACGCGGTCGAGGCGATGACCGACGAGGTCGAGGCCGTTGCGAACCGGCTGATCGGGCAGGTCGACGACATGGGCGGCGCGGTGCACGCCATCGAGCAGGGCTTCCAGAAGTCCGAGATCGAGCAGACGGCGTACGGCACCGCGCGCGAGATCGACACCGGTGACCGCGTGGTGGTGGGGCTGAACCGGTTCCGCGCCGAGTCCGAGGAGCCCTACGAGACGCTGCGCACCGACCCCGCGATCGAGGACAGCGCGCGCAAGCGCCTCGCCGTGCTGCGCTCGTCGCGCTCGGCGTCCGACGTCACCGCCGCGCTCGACGAGATGCGCCGCGCCGCCCAGGGCACCGACAACGTCGTGTACCCGATGAAGCAGGCCCTTGCCGCGTGCGCCACGGTCGGCGAGGTGTGCCACGCGCTGCGCGACGTGTGGGGTACCTACATCCCCGCGGACAGCTTCTGAGCCTGTTCGGCACTCTCCGCCAACGCCACGGCCACCTGCGCGACCAGCTCACCCACCCCGGCCAGGTCTGCACTGCGAACCCGGGTGGCTTCCCCGCCGACTACGTCATCCACGGCCGTTGCTCTCCGCTGCAGCGCCGGACACACCATCGGTGTCGGGCGGAGATCACTCGCTCATGGGATATTAATGACTTCTCCGGGGTGGATGAGGTCGGGATCATTGATTTGCGGGTTCGCTCTTATCAGATCGGACAGGCTGACTCCGAATCGCTCGGCGATACCACTCAAGGTGTCCCCTGGCTGAACGATGTACCTTCGGTGACGCGCCGGGATGTATACGACTTCTCCGGGGTGGATGAGGTCGGGATCATTGATTTGCGGGTTCGCTCTTATCAGATCGGACAAGCTGATTCCGAATCGCTCGGCGATACCACTCAGGGTGTCTCCTGGCTGGACGATGTACGTGGTTACCATCACTTGATTCCCCTCTGCGTCGCGGCCGCCTGCTGCGATACCGCGTTGCGTGGACGACATCGGTCGTACTTGGTTTATCGCCGGGGGCGACATCCACCTTCCAGCCTCTGAGCAGCCCACTCGACGAGCAAGGACGGGGAGGCGTCTATACGTGACAGAAATACTGCCTCATCGCGCATCTCAGCGTGCAGATCGAACCCGGCGGCTCATCGGCGTGCACGCTCTTATTCGAGATCGCATGGGTAGGCCGGGGGTTCGGGTGACTGCCCATGGTTCCATGTGGCGCTCACCCGGTCGTCCGAACTGCGAAAAGGTTCACTCGCCGGCCCCCACTGGGGATGCGGCGGCGGGTTGGCCTCGCGCTGGAAGTAGAGCCGGCCGCTTGCCTGGCACCGGACTCGTCGCGGATTGCCATGCCTCGGTGGCCCTGAGGTAGGCGATCGTCGCGGTGCCCATGACGACATCGGGCAATGCGCGGGAGTTGTGGCTCGAACCGCTGGCCGAGGCGCTCGAGGCCCGCCCGAGCAGCGACGCGAAGGAGCTGGCCCGGTCGGCCCGTCGCCTCGCCGCGAGCCGAGCCTGACGGGCAGGCGCCTGCCGACGCCGAGACGTGTCCGAGCGCCTGCACCCCGACGCCGCGCCGACATCGGCGGCAGCCGCTTGAGGTGTGTCACGCCCTGCACGATGTGGGACACCTACTCGTCACCCCTGGCTCACCCGCGCCTGCCGCGGAGGGGCAGAATCCGGGGGGTGAAGGGCCCAGCCGACGCCGTCCTCGCCGCTGCCGTGCAGCGGCACGGGGACCGGTTGCTCGCGCTCTCGCACAGCATCCATGCCGAGCCTGAGCTGTCGTTCGCCGAGCACCGCAGCGCCGCGCGGGTCGCCGCGCTGGTCGAGGCCGAGGGCTTCGTCGTGGAGCGCGGCGTGGCGGGGCTCGAGACCGCGTTCACCGCGACTTACGGCTCCGGGGACCTCGTCGTGGGCCTCTGCGCCGAGTACGACGCGCTGCCCGAGGTGGGCCACGCGTGCGGGCACAACATCATCGCCGCGGCGTCGACCGGGGCGGCGCTCGCGCTGCGCGACGTCGCCGACCGGTTCGGGATCACCGTGAGGCTGATCGGCACGCCCGCGGAGGAGTCCGGCGGCGGCAAGGTCCTGCTGCTGGAACGGGGGGTGTTCGACGACGTCGCGATGGCGATGATGGTGCACCCCGCGCCCGAGGAGACCTGCGCGTCGTCGTCGCTCGCCATCGCCGACCTCGAGCTGCGGTACCGGGGCAAGGAGTCCCACGCGGCCGCGGCGCCCCATCTCGGGCGTAACGCGGCGGACGCGCTGACCGTCGCGCAGGTGGCGATCGGCCTGCTCCGGCAGCACCTCGAGGAGCGGCAGATGATGCACGGCATCGTCACCCGCGGTGGCGCGGCGCCCAACATCGTCCCGGCGGCGACCACGGCGCAGTACTACCTGCGTGCCCCCGACGTCGGCTCGCTGCAGCGGCTCGAGGTGCGCGCCCGCGACTGTTTCGCCGCCGGCGCGCTGGCCACCGGGTGCACGTGGGACCTCACCGAGTCCTCGCCGGTGTACACCGAGCTCGTGCCCGACGAGTGGCTCGCGGCGGCGTACCGCACGGCCGTCACAGGGCTGGGTAGGACCCCGCTGCCGCACGCGCAGGAGTGGGAGCTGCACAGCGGCAGCACCGACATGGGCAACGTGACGCATGTGCTGCCCGCGATCCACCCGACCGTCGCGATCGACTGCGGGGACGCGGTGAACCACCAGCCGGAGTTCGCCGCGGCATGCGCGTCGCCGTCGGCTGACCGGGCGGTGTGCGACGGGGCGCTCGCCCTCGCGCTGACCGGGCTCGCCGCCGCCACCGACGACGAGCAGCGCGCACGGCTGCTCGACGGCGTCGCCCGGCGCCAGGCTGGTCCCGCGGAGCCGGCGACATGACCCTGGTGGACACGTGCGGGTCCCGAGTGGACGATCTCGGCGCGGGCCACGGTCCGTCCTGGTTGGACTCGTGGCTCGCGGAGCACGCCCCGCGCGTCGTCGGCTGGCGGCGCGCGATCCACGCGCACCCGGAGCTGGCGTGGTCGGAGCACGACACGACGTCGCTGGTGGCTTCGGTCCTCGAGGAGGAGGGGCTCGAGCCGCGGTTGCTGCCCCGCACCGGCCTGTGGTGTGACGTCGGGTCGGGGGAGCGGTGCGTCGCGCTGCGCGCCGATCTGGATGCGCTGCCGCTGGCCGAGGGTACGGGCCTGCCATTCTCGTCCACAGTAGACTGCATCGCGCACGCCTGCGGGCACGACGCGCACACGGCGATCCTGCTCGGTACCGGGCTGGCGCTGGCGTCCGCCCCTTCGCTGCCAGGGAGGGTGCGGCTGATCTTCCAGCCCGCTGAGGAGGTGTGCCCGGGAGGAGCACTCGACGTGCTCACGGCGGGCGGCCTGTCCGGTGTGGACCGGATCTTCGCGCTGCACTGCGACCCGCGGCTGCGGGTGGGGCGGGTGGGCACGCGCGTCGGGTCGATCACGTCGGCAGCCGACATGCTGGAGCTGCGGCTGAGCTCGCCGGGCGGCCACACGTCGCGACCCCACCTCACGGCCGACCTGGTGCACGCGCTCGGCATGGTGATCACGGGCCTGCCGTCGCTGCTGTCGCGGCGGGTGGACCCCCGGTCCGGCACGGTGCTGGTGTGGGGGTCGGTGCAGGCGGGCACGGTGCACAACGCCGTGCCGCGCTCCGGCGTGCTGCGCGGGACCCTGCGCACCGGTGACCGCGAGACCTGGGCGGAGCTGGAATCGGTGGTCCGCGACATCGTGGGCCCCCTGCTCGCGCCGACGGGTGTCGGGTTCGACCTCGACCACGTCCGCGGTGTGCCGCCGGTGGTGAACGAGGCCACGAGCACGCGGCTGCTGTCCGGCGCGGTCCTCGCGGGGCTGGGTGAGGGCGCGCTCACCGGCACGGAGCAGTCCTCGGGCGGTGAGGACTTCGGGTGGTACCTGGAGCACGTCCCCGGCTCGCTCGCCCGGCTCGGCGTATGGTCGGGCCACGGCCCGCAGCGGGACCTGCACCAGTCGACGTTCGACCTCGACGAGCGCGCCCTGCCCCTCGGCGTGCGGTTGCTGATCCACACCGCGCTGGCCGCCCTCACCTGACCCACCCGGCGTGTCGGCGGTTTCGGTGGTGCGTGTCGGCCGTTGTGGTGGCGCGTGTCGGCGGGTTTGGTGGCGCGTGTCGGCAAGCCCGGAGCGGCGGTCTCGCGCAGCCCCGCGGTAGTTATCCACAGGTCGCCGGAACCGGCCTCGCGGGTCGGCGAGCACGGGCACGCTCCTGCGCATGACGACACACGAACTACCCGACGGCCCTCGGACGCGCGCTCAGTTGGTGGCGCAGCTCGGCGAGCACGAGACACGTCAACTGGTGGCCGACGGCCGCCTCCGCCGGCTGTGGCCGGGCATCCTCGTTCCGCGGGACCTGCTGCTGGATCCCCTCGCCCGCGCGGAGGGTGCCCTGCTCCGAGTGGGCCCAGAAGGTGCACTGACTTCCGCCACCGCAGCCTGGCTGCACGGCTGCGGTGCCGCGGCCGGACCCGAGGTGCACGTCGCGATGCCCTACTCCCGTTCGATCCGGAGCCACCCCGGACTCGTCGTCCACCAGGGCGCCGGTCTGCTCGATGAGATCACCGACGTGCGGGGCCTCGCGGCGGTGCCCTTGGACGTGGCGGTGACCGAGCTGTTGTGCACCGGGACGCGCCACCACGCATTGGTGATCGCCGATCAAGCGGCGGCAATGCACCGCCCCTGCGATCGGCCGGAGTGGTGCGCCGGAATCGCCGCGCTACTCGATCGGCGGCGGGATCGCCGCGGAACCGTCCGCGCCGCGGACCTGCTCGACCTGGTGACGGGAAAAGCGGACTCACCGCCGGAGAGCCGGCTGAGGCTCCTCGTCGTGGACGCCGGCTTCCCGCCCCCGATCATGCAGTTCGAGGTGGTCGACGTCCGGGGCGAGGTGCGCTACATCCTCGACCTGAGCTGGCCCGATCTGCGGATCGCGCTCGAGTACGACGGGCACGACGCCCACGACGGTCGTGACGCCGAGGACGCACAGCGGGAGAGCGACCTCGTGTGCCGTGGCTGGCTCGTCGTGAGGGCGAGGGCCGAGGACATCCGAGAACCCGAGCGGCTGCTCCGCGCGCTGGACGACGCGTTCCGTCAGCGTGGCGCCGCCGCGGGCCCATCCAGAGCGGAACGGCCGCGAGAGCGCCGTCGCGCACGGGGTTGACCCCGCAGCGCCGGACATGCGCCACCGGAGTGGCGGACACGCGCTACCGGAGTGGCGGACATGCGCCACCGGAGTGGCGGACACGCGGGAGGTTACGGGCTCAGGCCTGAGCAGGGGCGGGTACGGAGGTCGGCGACGTAGTCCTCGGGTGCGCCGGCGGCTTCGGCAGCGTCGGACATCACCCCGAGGTAGCGCGCGGAGGGCAGGCCGCCCTCGTAGGCGTCGAGGACGTACAGCCACGCCAGGGTCGAGCCCTCGAGGGTGTGCACCCGGAGCCGCAGCTTCTTGTGGAGCACGAGTTCGTTGCCCTCCCAGCGATCGAGGTTCTTCTCGTCCTCGGGGGTGACGTCATAGAGCACGACGAACACCTGCGATCCGGACTCCTCGACGACGGTGGCGAGCGCACCCTCCCAGCCCAGGTCCTCCCCGCCGAACGTCAGCCGCCAGCCGCTCAACCAGCCCGTTCCCGCCATCGGCGCATGCGGCGCACGCTTCATCATCTGGGCCGGGTCCATGTTGGACCCGTAAGCGGCGTAGAGCGGCACGCCGGACAGCGTAGCCACCGCG
>JALYQB010000669.1 GCA_030856045.1 Actinomycetota bacterium | reverse complement strand
GAGCAGGACCGAGCCGGTCTGACCGGCACCCCGGCCACGCCCGCCGCCCCGCCGACGGGGCGGCGGGCAGCCGCGCGGGGACGGTCAGAGCCCCGGGGCGGCGGGGATGTCGAGGTCGGTCTGCACGAGATGGTTGAAGTGGTTGGTGAACAGGTTCACCGCGATGTGCACCGATACCTCGGTGAGCTCGGTGTCCCTCCAGCCGGCGTCGAGCGCGGCCTGCCAGGTGGCGTCGGTGACGTTCCCGAGGTTGCTCACCGACTCCCGGACCAGGGTGAGCAGTGACCCGAGCTCGGAGTCGGAACCGCCCTGGCCGTGGCGGATGGCGACGGTCTCGTCCTCGCTGAACCCGGCTGCCTTCGCCCCCATCGTGTGTGCGGACTGGCAGTAGGAGCACTCGTCCACGTTGCCGACCACCAGGGCGATCGCCTCACGGGTTCGGGCATCGAAGGTGCCGTGCTCCGCGATGACACCCTGGAGCGCGGTATAGGCCTGCAGCACCACCGGGGAGTGTGCCATCTCACCGTGGATGTTGAGGACCTTGCCGAACTTCTGCTCGAGCACCTTCAGTGCGTCGCGGCTCTGCTCGGGGGCGTCGGCGACGGTGTGCGCGGGAATGCGGGCCATGGTCTCTCCTCACGTCGTCGTGGGTCCTGCCGTCGGACTGTGGCCGACGCCCGGTGCAACGGCCGAGGGTGGGCCACCCCGGCCCGATGTGTCAGCCTGCTGACAGGGTCGGCGCCGCCGGTACGTCCCCGCCCCGCGTCGCAGTCTCCCCTCAGCCCGCATCGCCGATCCGGGCCAGCGCCTGCCCGTCGTTGATCTGAACCGACCCGTAGCCGACGGTGACGTGCCCGCGGCGTTCGAAGTCCTTGAGAATCTTGTTCAACGACGGGCGGGCGACGCCGAGCATCGCGGCGATGGTGCGCTGGGGAAGGTGGACGGCGCCGTCATCGGCCTCGTCGAGCAGCAGGCCGGCGACCTGTGCACGCAGGGACCGGCCGAGGAGTCCGATGAGCCGGCCGTGGCTGGCGGCGAGGCGCTCGGCGATGCTGGAGAGCCATCGGCGGCCGATAGCGGGTCTCGCGGCCAGCAGCGCCTCGAAGGCCGCGCCGGTCAGGTGCAGGCAGATGACGTCGTCGAGTGCCCGCGCCGTGTAGGGCAGTGGGCGGCCGAGCAGCAGCGGGATGTCGCCCTCCACGTCACCGGGGCCCAGCACCGCGACGACGACGCGACGTCGCCCGGAGCCGACGCTGAGCTCGACCCGGCCTTGCCGCAGGATCCACACTCCGGCGCTCGCCGTGTCGTCGGCACGGAACAGCACCCCACCGGGTGCAAGCTCGACCGAAGCGAGAGAATCGGCGAGTGCCGCGACGTCCCGCGCCGTCAGCGGGGCCGTCGCACCGCGGCCGACGCAGCGGGCGATCCAGGCGGCCTCCCGTACGCGAATGTCCTCTGCGGAACCTCCTGCGCCAGGCAGGACGAAGGGCCAGGAGCCACCTCGGGTCGATGCGCGCACGGCCGCGATGATGTCAGTCGGCTGACATTTCGTGGTGGCCGGCGCGGCGCCGGGGGTTCGACTCCTGTGCTGGGACGGTACGAAGAGAGGGAGGTCGGTCGTGGAATCGGATGCTCGAGCGCCGGAGAGTGTCGAAGACGGTGCTGCGCGGCCGGAACCGAATGGCCGGGACGGATCCCCACTGCCGACCTGGCGGATCGGTCTGGCCGGGGGGCCTCGTCGGCCTGGTGTGCTGCGTCGGTCCGACGGTGCTCGCGCTGCTCGGTGTGGTCAGCGGCGCGACGGCGCTGGCGTGGGGGAACGAGCTCTACGACGGCTACGCCTGGTGGTTCCGCCTCGCCGGGCTGGTGACGTTGGCGGTGCTCGTCGTGGTCGCGCTGCGCCGTCGGACTCGGCCGCGGGGCGCCATCTGCAACGACGAGGCAGCGGCTGGTCTCCGCGGCCGGCCTCCTTTGCGCCGAGGGTCGAGGCGAGAGTCGGGCCGTCAGGGCGGGTCGGCACCGCCGGTCTCGGCCAAGGACCGGTTCAAGGACCGGAGACGGCGCAGCGCCAGCTCGTCGACGTCGTGCCCACGCAGCGCGCGCTTGATCGCGCGGTAGGTCGTCTCCTGCAGCCCGCAGCGCCGGCATTCCTTGAGGTGCTCGGCGACGCGGGTGGCGGTGAGTTCGTCGCTCTCGCCGTCGAGGTAGCGCTGCAGCACGCGAGAAGTCCGGTAGCAGCGCGCCAGCTCGGACAGCGACATCATTGTCATGGTCGGCTCCGGTGGGGAACGAGCCCGGCGGCCACCAGGCGGATGCGGGCGCGGGCGCGGTGCAGCCGGCTCATCACCGTGCCCCGCGGGACTCCGAGGGCCTCAGCTGCCTCGGCGTAGGTGAGGCCGTCGACGTCGACGAGCTGGACGCTGCGTGCCGGGTCGCTCCGGTCGAGCAGTCCGGTGTCCTGCTCGTTCTCGTGCAGCGGCGACGCCACCCGAATGCGCAGCCGGTTGCGATGGGTGTTGCGCAGGATGGTCAGCAACCATGCCCGCGGGTGGGCACCGTCGAACCGGTCCACGGCCCGGTAGGCCCGGATCAGGGCTTCTTGCACGAGGTCATCGGCGTCGGCGCGCTGGCCGGCGAGGGTCAGCGCGACTCGGTAGAGGACGGCGATCTCCGGTTCCACGTAGCGGGCGAACGCCGCCGCACGATCGCCTCGGCCGGTGCCATCGGGTGTCACGGCCGGTTGGTCGTTCACCTCAGGGAAACCCGCGCTCGCAGCGCACGATTCCCGGTTGGGGGTGACGGTGCTCCGCGACCGTGAGTTCGACCGGCCAGGCTGGAAGCAGAGTCGGGCGGTACAGGCTACCAGATCATGCACAAGCTTCTCGGATCGGCCCGCCGTGGCGGGCTGGTCGTGCTCACCGCGCTGGCACTGGCCCTGTCGGCATGCTCGTCGACGGTCGGGCCCGCACCCGCCGGACCGGGCGGGGCGGCTCCCGGTGCCAGCGCTGCCACCACCCTCGATTTCACCGGCACCACCCTCGACGGCACCGCGCTGGACGCCGCGACGCTGGCGGGGCAGCCGGTGGTGTTGTGGTTCTGGGCGCCTTCTTGACCAACGTGCCGGGCCGAGGGGCCTGGCGTGGCGGCGGTCGCCGCCGAGTACGAGGACCGCGTGACGTTCCTGGGCGTTCCGGGACGAGGGGACGTCGCCGAGATGAAGGAGTTCGTGGCCGACACCGGAACCGGCGATTTCACCCACGTCGTGGACGATGACGGGTCGCTGTGGCTGCGCTTCGGGGTGGTCGCGCTGCCGGCCTTCGCGTCGTCGCCAGCGACGGGTCGGTACAGACCTTCGGCGGCAGCATGGACGCGGAGTCGCTGCGCGGGGCCGCCGACGCGCTGCTGGCCCGGTGATCCGGTGACGTCGGCCGAGCTCGCGTTCGCCCTGGTTGCCGGGGCGGTGGCGGCGTTCAACCCGTGCGGGTTCGCGCTGCTGCCCGCCTACCTCGGCCTGCTGGTCGCCGGGGATGCGCCGGGCGGTCGGGCGGCGGCGATGCTGCGGGCGGTGCGCTTCGCCACCGGGATGACGGTCGGGTTCGTCGCGGTGTTCGGGCTGTTCGGTGCCGTGCTGGCGCCCCTTGCGCTGTCGTTCGAGCGGTACCTGCCGATCGTCACCGTGGTGATGGGTGTGGTGCTGGTCGGTCTGGGTGGCTGGCTGCTCGCCGGGCGGCACCTCGCGATCCCCGGGCTGGCCGGGCACGGGACGGCGCCGACCGCGAGCTGGTGGACCCAGATCGGGTACGGGGTGTCCTTCGCGTTGGCGTCGCTGTCGTGCACGATCGCCCCGTTCCTGGCCGTCACCGCCGGGTCGCTGCGCGGTGGCGGCCCGCTCGGAATCGCCGGGGCGTTCCTGGCCTACGCGCTCGGCATGGGCACCGTGGTGTTCGCGCTCTCGCTGGCCGTCGCGGCGGCCCGGACCTCGGTGGTCGGAGCGATGCGCAGGGCCGGTGCCGTGATCAGCCGCGGCAGCGGCGCGCTGCTGGTCCTCGCCGGCGCCTATGTGGCCTGGTACGGCTGGTTCGAGATCCGCGTGCTCGCCGGTGACATCACGTCCGACCTGCTCATCTCCGCAGCGGTCGGTGTGCAGGCGGCGATCTCCCGCTGGGTGGCCGGCGTCGGATCGGCCGGCCTCCTCGTCGCCGCCGCGGGCCTGGCGGCCTTGCTGGCCGCTACGGTGCTGCTGCGCCGCATCCGGTCCCGGCGCAGTATTGAGCCGGTCGGGTGAGGAGGCGGTACGTTTCCGGCCGCGCTGGCCCTGCTCGGGGCGGGCCCGAATCAAGGAGGTGGGCGATGCGATCCAACGGTCCCGCGCCGGAGGACATCGAGGACAGGGTGACGCGGCCGGGGGCAGCGCGGGAAGCGCGCCACCCCTTGCGGCCTGACGGCGCCGATGACTCTCGGCGTGCGGCGTGTCACGACGTTATCGTGTGTTCGTGAGCACAGTCCGGCTCGTCGACGCCGAGCAGGCCCCGCTGCTCGCCCGGCCGTACTACGCCGACGGCGACCCTGGGCCCATCATCGGCGCGCTGGCGCAGGTGCCCGAACTGCTGACCGTCGCCGTGCCGTTCCTCGGCGCGGTGCTGGGCCCTTCGGCGATCGGCTGGCGCACCAAGGAGATCGTGATCGTGCGGACGTCGGCGCTGCATCAGTGCCGGTACTGCGCGCAGACCCACACCGTCGTGGCGCTCGATGTCGGCCTGCGCAGGGACGAGGTGGCCGCACTGCTGCGCTGCGGGCCTGGAGACCACGTGTTCGCCGATCCCGCCGAGCGCGCCCTGCTGCACTGGATCGACGCCGTCGCGCTCGGAAAGGGTCCGGTCGACGAGCAGGCCACGGCGGGGATGACGCGGCACTGGGCGGACCACGAGATCGTGGAGCTCACCGCGGTCATCGGCGCGACGGTGATGCTCAACCGGTTCGCCACGGCGCTGGGGCTGCCCACCGGTACGGCCACCCTCGACCGGCTCGACGCGGAGGGGCTGCGATGACGATTGCCGAGGCCGTCGCGGACGGCCGCCTCCCCGGGCGGGTCTGGTTCTACTCGAACTATCACTGCAACATCACCTGCACCTACTGCCTGACCGACTCGGGCCCCACGGTCGCGCGCCGCGAGCTGCGCAGCGAGCAGCTGGTCGACGGTGCCCGCGAAGCGCGCGAACTGGGCTTCACCGACCTCGGGGTGACCGGCGGCGAGACGTTCCTGACGCCCTGGCTACCCGAGGCG
>JALYQB010000656.1 GCA_030856045.1 Actinomycetota bacterium | reverse complement strand
AGAAGCCCCTTGATCCGGCTGCTGCCGACGTCGAGCCCCAGGAGCAGCGGCTCCTCAGCGGTCGAGACGGCAGCCGACACCCCCGCGACGATAACCGGCGTGTGCCGGGCGCGGCGCGGGGTGCTCGCCGACACCGGCATCGGGTAACGTCGGCGCTCGCCCGGGCGACAAAGCGGGCACCGGACTGTCCTCATGCGCCCACCGCGGAGGGGACCATACAGCCGTCATCGGGGCGCACGGGTCCAGGGTTCGCCCCACTGGAGGTCGTGAATGCCAGGACGCCAACCTGACCCGCTCGCCGGGCACCCGTCGACGCCGCGGCTGCCGACCCGCTACGGGCCGTTCGCCCGGCTCGCGGACTGGTGGCACGCCACCAGGGACGGCAAGGCCGGGCTGCCTGCGATCGACATCGGGCCGCCACTCACGCCGACCATCGAGGCGCACTCCCAGACCTATCAGGATCGTTGCTACCACGAGCAGCAGATAATGATCGTCCGCACCGCCGAGCTGTGCGAGCGGGAGGCCCGCATCAACGCCCGGATCGCGGAGGCCGAGCAGGCTGCGCTGCTGGTGGAGAAGCGGCTGGAAGCGTACCCGGAGAAGCCGACGGTCGGCGAGCTGGAGGAGCGGCGCAGCGGCGAGTCCACTACGGACATCGCCATGGTGCGGCTCCGGCGTTCCCGGGAGCACGCTGCTCGACGGTCGCCGCTGGTCACCGAGGCGGTCGGGCTGCGCACCGAGCTGCAGACCCTGCGCGTGGATCTCGAGTGGACCCGGCAGGGGATCCTCACCTGCCGGACCCTCTGCGCCGTCCGTATCCACCGGTTGCACGCGCACACGATGCGACGGCTCGCCTGTTATCAGCGTCGCCTGGTCCGGGTCCATTCCGAGGGCGCCCGGCTCGCCCCGCTGCTCGCGCCGCACTACCCACAGCTGGCGGGCTGGGTCCGCGCCCTCGGCGACGGCCTGCACGACGTTGCCTAGCCACCGAAGACCAGAGGAGTCCGATGGATCCGTTCTGGAAGCCGCGCCACGTCGACCCGCCGCGCGAGCAGAGTCCGGTGTCCTACTCGATGACCCCCCCGCACGATGCGGACGGAGCGCGGCGGCGGGTGCGCCAGTTGGTCGAGGGGCTCCAGCCCGATGGGGTCGATGAGGGTACCGGGGCGGCGCTCGATCCGCTGATCCAGTCCTGGACCGCCGGGTGGCTGGCAGGGATCGACTCCGAGCACACCGACCACACGGCGGCGATCGACCTGCAGGTCGGTGCAGCGAAGGAGCAGGTCGCTCGCGCCCGAAGCAGTCATGAGCACGACGTGTACCTGCTCGAGCTCGCGCGCCGGGACCACGCCGAGGCCCGGCGCATGTTGGGCGACGATGTCGGCCCGGCGCCGGCGCCGGTGCCGCTGGCCGGGCCGGAGCATCCGACGCGGCCGACGATCTCCGAGGAGCACGCATGACCATCGAGACCCCGGGGCGACGACCGGGCTCCTACCGGGAACCGGTACTGCTGGCCCAACGGGGCGTCCGGGAGCTGGTGACCGGGTGGTTGCTCGTCTGTGTTGCGCTCGCCGGGGACCTCGCAGCCTTCTTCATCGTGCTCGCGGTGCTGTTCGAGGCGGCTCCGCTGTTCATCTTCTTCGTGTCGCTCGGTTTCGCCGTGGGAGCCATCATCGTCACCCACGCGATCGGGAAGGAGCTCGCCGAGCGTCGATGCGCTGACCCGAAGGCCAGCCCGATCCTGCTGGCCGGAGCCGTCGTGGCGTGGCTGCTGCTCGGGTCGACGGCGTTCGTGGCTCGTTACGGCTTCGGACCGGAGCGAACCGGTGAGACCGGTTCGATGTTCCCCTCCAGCGCCGTCGACATCGCCCCGGCGGCGAGCGGCGGCGGCCAGGCGCTCGCGGCTGCGGGCCTGTTCGCCGCGCTGTACCTGGCGAGCGGTCTCGGCGCGATCTACGTCACCTACCGCTGGTTCAACCCGCTGGCCGACGCCTACCGCCGGGCGGGTCGCCGACTTCATCGAGCCGTCGCGGTCGAGACGGACAGCCGGGCGGCGCTCGTCCGGGCTGAAGAGACCCTCTACCAGCACGAACGGGAGTACGAGCGCGAGGCGGAACGTTGGCGCGCCGCCCGCGAGCAGACCTTCGCCCTGATGCTCGAGCTGCAGAACTATGCGCGGAACCTGATGGCGAGCGTCACCCAGGACCCGTCCTCGACCGACGGACTGACCGGCGCCGGGCCGTACCCGCTGATCGGTGAGTTGCAACCCAGTCCGAAGGACCCCGCCGGGAACGAGCTCGGCGACGGGCGACCGCGGGTATGAGGCCGGTCCGTGCCATGGCCGTGCTCGCCGTCGGCTGCTCCTTGCTGGCCGGTTGCGGAGCCGGTCCGCAGCCCACCGGAGCCGGTGCCGCCGGTGGCAGCAGCAGTATCAGCTGCCCGGTGCCCGACGGGCCGATCGCGGTCGCCGTCTCGGGGCGGGCGAACAGTCCGGTGTCGGCGTTGCCGCCGGTGACCGAGCAGATCGTGAGCGGAGCGGTCGAGCAGGTGGGGATCGACGGCGCCGGGCCGAGACTGACGCTGGTGGGCATCGACGGCCGACCCGAGCCGCTGGGCAGCGAGGCGTTCACGCCCCGGAGCCAGAACGACATCGCGGTCGGCCGCGAACGCCGGGCGTTCCTCGACAGCTTCCGGCAGTCGGTCGCCGCGGTCCGGGCGAAGACTCCCGAGGTCGACGATCTGGCTGCGCTCGACGTGGCGGCCCGCGCCGCTCGCGACGGTGCACCGGCAGGCACGGTGGTGTTCGTCGACTCCGGCCTGCAGACCGTGGCTCCCCTGGACTTCCGGCAGCCGGGCGTGCTCGACGCCGATCC
>JALYQB010000613.1 GCA_030856045.1 Actinomycetota bacterium | reverse complement strand
GTGCTGCGCGCCGACCCCGACGCGGTGCGCCGCCGCCACACCGCGGCCGTGCGCGAGCGAGGGGTGTGGCTACACGAGCTGCCCGACGGAATGGCGATGCTCTCCGCGTGCCTGCCCGCCGCGGAGGCCGTCGGCGTCGACGCCGTACTCGACCACCTCGCCCGCACCACCGGTGATGGCGACACCGACCCCGGCACCGGTGTTGCTGATGACCGCACACTGCATGCGCGTCGCGCGGATGCGCTGGTGGACCTGGTGTGCGGCCCGCCGGGTCACCCCGCGGCGGGCAGCACCGCCGCCGGGTCACGCCGCGGCCCGCTGTGGCGCCGCCGGGTGGCCGTGCAGGTACGGGTCACGGTCCCGTTCACCACCCTGTTCGGCATCGACGAGCAACCCAGCGAGCTCGCCGGATACGGCCCGATCACCGCCGAACAGGCCCGAGAACTGGCCGCAGCCGGCACCTGGCGGCGGATCCTCACCGACCCCGCCACCGGCGACCCCCGAGACTTCGCCACCACCACCTACCGGCCCCCCGCCGCGCTGCGCGACGCGATCACCACCGCGAAACCGGTGTGCGAGCACCCCGGCTGCCGACGCCCCGCGATGGCGTGCGACCTCGACCACCACATCCCGCACCACCACAGCCAGCAGACCACCTACGACGGCACCGGCCCCTACTGCCGACGCCACCACAGGCTGAAACAGACCCCCCGCTGGCAAGTCGAGCACCACCCCGACGGCACCGTCATCTGGACGACCCCGACCGGGCACACCTACACCCACCGGCCACCGCCGGTCGCTGCACCCGCACCTGCGCGACCAAGGCCTGACCCAGACGACCCACCGCCCTTCTAGCTTCGCCTCGGTCAGCCGACCCCTTCCCGGTGGCACAGCACCACGACGTCTCCAAGTACGACGGATAGGCCCCGCGGGCCGTTCCGGGATCGGGAGCTTCGCCGTCGCCGCAATGGTGGGTGGCACCGCCAGTGGCTGAACCACGGTGATGGTGACGGTCGTGACCACGTCGCGCAGTCGCACGAATCCGGTGGCGTTGAGGCCCACGAGGATCCCCCGGGCGAACGGTGGCGACCCGGTCACGCCGCGAGGGCGCGTTCCGCGGAACGGCGCCTCACTCAAGTGAGGCGAGCCGGCGGCGCAGAGAGTCCCGCTCCGGCTCGTTGCCGACGAGGGACAGCGCGGCGGTAGGCGTCGGCGGCTTCGGCGGGGCGGTCGAGCCGGCGCAGCAGGTCCGCCCGTGCCGCGGGAGCAGGTGGTAGTCGTCGAGTCGGCCACTCGCGTCGAGTACAGCGCGACGACTGCGGTCAGTCGGTGGTTCGCTGAACGCGGCACGTCACCGGCAGCACCGCCGTGCTCGTGTCTCCTCCTGACGACGAACGGCGGACCAGATGGACAGCAACCCCCAGGATCACCCGGACGGACCGCTGGAGCGGCTCCGCGCCCTGTGTCTCGCGCTCCCCGAGACGACCGAGCGCCTCAGCCACGGCGAGCCCACGTTCTTCGTCCGCGGCAAGAAGGTGTTCGTCACCTTTGCCGATCACCACCACGACGACCGGCTCGGCTTCTGGTGCCACGCCCCTGCAGGGGCGCAGCAGGCGGTCGTCGAGGCCGACCCGGAGCGGTACTTCGTGCCGCCCTACGTCGGGGGCCGCGGGTGGATCGGGGTGCGGCTCGACGTCGAGGGCGTCGATTGGGACGAGATCGCGGAGCTCGTCGAGGATGCCTACCGCATGGTGGCGCCGAAGTCCCTCATCGCGGCGCTGGACGCGTCACGCGCGTAGCGGGTCCGCCACGTGGTGCAGGTGCCCGAGCGCCAGCCGGTAGGACTCCACCAGCGACGTCTCCACGTAATTGACGCCGTGGCGTGCGCAGAACGCGACGACGATCGGCTGCGCCCGGCGCAGGTGGAAGCGCGGCATGCTCGGGAACAGGTGGTGCTCGACCTGGTAGTTCAGCCCGCCGAGCGCGAAGTCGGTGAGGGGCCCGCCCCGCACGTTGCGGGCGGTGAGCACCTGGGCGCGCAGGAAGTCGTGCTTCTGGTCCGGGCCCAGCATCGGCATGCCTTTGTGGTTCGGGGCGAAGGAGAGGCCCATGTAGAGCCCGAACAGGCCCTGCTGCACCGCGATGAACGCGAGCGCCTGCCATGGGGACAGCACCAGCAGGACGGCCGTGAGGTATCCGGCGAGGTGCGCCAGCAGCAGCGCCGCCTCCCACAGCCGGGTCTTCGCCGGCCGGGCCCGCAGCGCCTGCAGGCTCGCGACATGCAGGTTCAGGCCTTCGAGCAGCAGCATCGGGAAGAACAGGAACGCCTGATAACGCCCGATCAACCGGCTCAGCACCCCGGTGCGGTCCGCCGCCTGCTCCTCGGTGAACAGGATCGCGCCCGAGCCGATGTCGGGGTCCTTGCCGACCTGGTTCGGGTTCCCGTGGTGCTGGTTGTGCTTCGTGACCCACCAGCCGAAGGACAGGCCGATCAGCAGGTTGCCCTGTAGCAGCCCGGCGAGCTGGTTCGCGCGCTGCGAGCGGAAGATCTGCCGGTGCCCCGCGTCGTGCCCGAGGAACCCGATCTGGGTGAACACCAGGCCGAGGAACGCGGCGATTCCCAGCTGCCACCAGGAGTCGCCGAGGAACCCGAACGCCACCCAGCCGCCGGCGAACGCCAGGACCGTCAGAGTGATCTTGATGGCGTAGCGGACCGGTGTGCGGTTCAGCAGCCCCGCCTGCTTGACCTCGCGGAAGAGCTCGGCGAACTCACTGCCCCGGCGGGGTGCGGTCAGCGTACTGGCGGTCATGTGACCTCCGACGTCGAGGAAGGTCACGACCGGTCACCGCCCGTCTGCGGCGCATCCCAACCCTCTAGCTCCTTTCCACGATACCGGCTCCCCGGGTACTCGAGAACTGCCAGATGGCGCCATGTCGCAGGGTCAGGTTGAGATTGCGGCCACGACGCGGGCAACGCGTGGATCGGTACGCAGCTCCTCCAGGGTGAGGGGCAGCGGCAGCCGCCAGTTCGGGTACTCGTCCACGGTCCCGGGCAGGTTCGGCTGCCGCACCTCGCCGACGATGTCGTACGGCGACACCAACCGCAGCCGGCATGGCGTGCGCGCCAGCAGCGCGTGCACCGCCACCACCACGTCGTCCTCGGACGGGTCCGGCCCCAGCAGGTTCTCGGTGCGCAGCAGGCCCTCGGCGCGCAGCAGGTCCATGAGCTCCTCGCGCTCCGCCGCCGCCCGCGACTGCTCAGCCGGCACGTCGTCGAGCAGCCCCAGCGACGCCCGCACCCGAACGTGCTCCCCCCGCAGGAACCCCGGCACGGTCGGCAGGTCGTGGGTCGACACACTGGCGGCGGAGCGCTCCGGCCACCGCGGGGGCGGCAGCAGCGCGCCGGTGGCCTCGTCGCGGGCGAACCACAGCACCGAGCAGCCGAGGGCGCGCTGCTCGTCGAGCGCGGCCGTGACCTCCGGCTCCACCGTCCCGAGGTCCTCACCGATGATCACCGCACCGGCGCGGTGCGCCTCCACCGCGAGCACGGCGAGCATCGCCTCGGCGTCGTAGTGCACGTACGTTCCGCGGTCCGGCGACGAGCCCGGTGGCACCCACCACAGCCGCCACAGCCCGGCGACGTGGTCGATCCGCACCCCGTCGGCGTGGGCCAGCACCGCGCGCAGCATCTCCCGGTACGCGGCGTACCCGGTGGCGTCGAGTCGGTCCGGGCGCCACGGTGGCAGACCCCAGTCCTGGCCGCGCCGGCTGAAATCGTCGGGGGGCGCGCCTACCGTCACGCCCGATGCCAGCACGTCCTGCAGCGCCCACGCGTCCGCGCCCTCGGGGTCGACCCCGACGGCCAGGTCGTGCACCACGCCGATCGCCATGTCGCGCGCCGCCTCCCGCACCGCCGCGAGCTGCGTCTCGCACTGCTGCTGCACCCAGCCGTGGAAGGCCACCCGCCGGGGGCCCGCGGCCGCCGTCGAGGGGTGGCGCTGCGACGAGGGCCAGCGGCTCCACCGCGGCCCGTGCTCCTCCGCGAGCGCGCAGAACGTCGCGAAGTCGGTCGGGTCCGGGGCGGGGCAGCCCGCCTCGCGCCACAGCAGCTCCAGCGCCGCCCGCTTCGCCTCCCACACCTGATCGTGGTCGATCCGATCGCCGTCCGGCGGGCGTAGCGCGTCCACCTCGGCACGGACCCGGTGATAGCCCGGGATGTCCTGGATGCGCAGGTACAGCGGGTTGGTGAACCGGCGGCTCGACGGTGTGTACGGCGACGGCTGGACGGGGTGCACGGGCGTCACCGCGTGCAGCGGATTCACCACCACCGCGCCCGCGCCGTGCTCCGAGGAGGTCCACCGCACGAACGAGCGCAGATCTGCGAGGTCCCCCATGCCCCACGACTCGCGCGACCGCACCGCGTACAGCTGCAGCATCCAGCCCCACGTCGACGGCGGCTCCGGCAGCGAGGGCGGCGGCACGATCAGCGTGCCGCCCGAGCTCAGCCGGTAGTACCCCGGAGCGAGGTCGTCGAGGTCGTCGGGGTCGGTGCCGTCCGCGAGTGCTGGCGACGGCAGGCCGGGCCGGTGCACGACCGTGCCCGGCGAGCGCCGCTGCGGCATGGGATCGGACGGGTCCACCCCGAGCAGGCCGAGCACCGCGGCGACCACCGAGGGGTCGACGTCGACGCGGCGCCGCTCGCCGTCGCGGTACGAGGTGGCCACGCCGTGGGCGTCCGCGAGTGCCTGCAGGTGCGCGTCCATCCGGCCATCCTGCTGTCTGACCTGCGATCCTGCGCGTCGCGCCGTGGACGCCTACCGTGAGACGGCATGCTGACCATCACCGAGACAGCAGCCCAGGCCCGGTGAACACGCCGATCCCGTTGGGGACCGCGCGTGCCGCCGGGTCCGAGGGATCGTTCACCACGGTGACCGCCCCCGCCCCGGGCTGCCGGTAGACGAGCGTGGACGACCCCGAGGCCGAGCAGCAACTGTGGCAGCAGCCTGCCCAAGATGGGGCTCTCCTGCGCGGTGGCCGTCGGCGCGAATAACCAGTACCGCGGCCAGCACGCAGCCGGCGAGACGTCGCATGCGTGAACGTCACGCGAACAGGTCGGGCGTCCTCGCGCCGGCGCGGTCACAGGAGTGTGACGTTCACGACCAGGTGCGGTGTCCGGGCCCGGCCGACGGCATCGGGGGCGCACACTGAGGACATAAGGGGGGCGAGCACAATGCACATCGTCAAAGGACTGGTCGACGAGCTGACGAGCGAGCTGACCGAACACCGGCGGATCGCGATCCCCGTGGGCGCGACCGTGCTGGTCGTGGTCCTGGCGGTGAGCATCGCGTCGGCCTTCGGATCCGCGGGTGCGGTGGCCACGATCGCGGTCCTGACGATGGTCGGTACCGCGGTCGCGGTGCTCCTGCTCACCGCGCACAGCGCGGGACGCCTGCGCCGATAGCGCACGGCGGAAATCGGCTGACCGGACACCGCCGCTGTGTCACGCTGAGCCATGGCCACCATGGGGGTTCCGCCGACCCTCGGTGCGACCGCGGTCGGTGCCCGCTCGCTGGCCCCCGATCTGGCGCGGGGCGCGATGCTCCTGCTGATCGCGCTGGCGAACTCGCACGTCTACCTGCACGGGCACGCCGTCGGGATCCGTGGCTACCCGGCGGACGGCACCGCCGCCGACCGGGTGGTGACGCTGGCGCAGATGACGCTCGTGGACGGCCGCGCGTACCCGATGTTCGCGGCGCTGTTCGGCTACGGCATCGTCCAGCTGCTGCGCAGACAGACCGCCGCCGGCCGCGACGAGGCCGCGGTACGGAAGCTGGTCCGCCGCCGGGGCTGGTGGATGGTGCTCATCGGCTTCGCCCATGCGCTGCTGCTCTTCGCGGGCGACATCATCGGCGCGTACGGGCTGCTCGCCGTCGTGCTGGCCGGGGTCCTCATCGGGGCCTCGGACCGCAAACTGCTGATGCTCGCCGGGCTGTGGTCGATCCTGATCCTGCTGTTCGGCGCGTTGCAGGCGCTGCCGCTGCCCGGCGAGACCGAGGTGTTCCTGCCGTCGATGGCGACGTCGGACGTGCTGCTCGCCGCGGCGTTCCGGGTCGGCGAGTGGGTGGGCCTGACCTTCTTCATCGCGCTGTTCACCCTGGTGCCGCCGCTGCTGGCCGGGGCATGGGCGGCGCGGCGGCGGCTGCTCGACGATCCCGAACAGCACCGGCGGTTCCTGGTCCGCGCCGCGGTGCTCGGGCTGGGGTGCGCGATCGCCGGTGGCCTGCCGATGGCGCTGATGGCGGCGTCGGTGTGGCAGGAGCCGTCGCTCGGCGCGCTGCTGGTCGCCGGCACGCTGCATGCCGTCACCGGGTTCGCGGGCGGCGTCGGCTACGCGGCGGCCGCAGGCCTGCTCGCCATCCGGGTGCGGGACCGACCCGGCGCGCTGGTCACGGCGCTCGCGGCCTGCGGGCAGCGGTCGATGACGTGCTACCTCGCGCAGTCGGTGGTGTTCGTGGCGCTGCTCGCGGCCTACGGCGGCGGCCTCGGTGACGAGCTCGGCGTCGCCGCGACGGCCGTGGTGGCGACAGCGACCTGGGCGCTCCTCGTGGGGATGGCGGAGCTGATGCGCCGCCGAGGCCGGCGCGGCCCCTTCGAGACCCTCCTACGCCGCCTAACCTACAACCACCCCTAACCCCCTCGACCCGGG
>JALYQB010000646.1 GCA_030856045.1 Actinomycetota bacterium | reverse complement strand
CGACTTCATCGCCGCCGCGCAGGCCGCCGGCCGCGACTTCACCGTCGACTGGGTTCACCTGAAGCTGAACGACCAGGCCCAGCGCACCGTGCTGTGCAAGGACCCGTTCCGGGCGGTCGACGAGCGGGTCGAACGCCTCATCGCGTCGCTGTAGCGTCGCCAGCCGAAGCGACACCTCGGGGGTGCCGCCCCCGCCGGGACGTCGCTTGGCGCCGAACAGGGTCCGGCGGGTGGGCACGTCCAGCCGGGACCGGTCCGGTTGACGAAGCGGTCGAACACCTGGTCCATCTGGGCGCCCACGGTGAACAGCAGGTTGCGGCTGTACTCGGCCTGATAGACCGAGTAGCTGTAGCGAAACCGCTGCGTGCTCGTGCAGGTCCAGCCCGAAGCACAGGCAGGCGGTGTAGCGCAGCATATCCGCCAGATCCGCGGCGTCGCGTTGGTCGTTCTTGACCCTGCGGTAGGAGAACATCGTCACCCCAGCGGGTACGCCAGATGCACGTTGGCGCCGACCTCGGTCAGCGTGTCCGCCGCACCGTCTCCAGATGCTCATCGGTCTCGGTCATCCGCACGATCACCGATCGGCGCCGATGCAGATCGATACCGACGATCTGCTGTCCTGCGTAGGATCCGCTCACCGGGGCCGCCTTCGTCGTGGTGCACGTGAGCACCCCGAGAGTGCCTCAAGACGGTCACCAGAAGCGGTGGCCCCGCTTCTTCATCGCATCAGGGACGGGGTGCTCACCCCGGGGGCTCGCAGCCGGTTGTGGATGAGCGAGCATTCTGGTGAGCGGGCCCGGTGTGGGGGCTGAGGGTCTGACAGGGAGGCCAGATGAGCACCGCGTCGGAGGTCGTGGTACCTGCGTGTGTGGCCAGTCCGGTGCGACCGAAGGCGCCGGCGAACGGTGTGTCCCGGTGGTTGTTGCAGGACCGGGCAGCCCCATCGGACATCTGGCGCGCTACCTCATCCTCGGCCAGGGCGACACCCCGCCCGTCGTCCGCGAGATCCTGCGTCAGGTCGAGAACGATCCGGCTCGCCACCCGGGCATCCACGTCGGCGGCTGACCCTGAGTCCGGCTTGCTAGACGGAACTTCCGTGATCATGAGACCGCGGGGTGGCTGCGGGTGAGATGAAGGAGCGGGCCTCGGCTCCTTCATCTCACCAGGGACCGCTTGATGGTGGCAGCCCGTCGACGGTGGCGATGACAACGGAGCCAACGGTGAGGGCGGCCCTGAGCTGGGGCGATGGTGTGGGCGGGGGTAGCTGGGTGAGGCCGGTCCGGCGGAACGATAGTCAAGACCTGCGGCGGACCCCCGGTGCTCTGGGCTGCGTCCGTGCACAGTTCGCGGACGTCCAGCTTGGAAGCTCGGGCCGGCGGCCGATTGTCGCTCCGCCGCAGCGGCATATACCGCGGCGGCGGGTGCGGCGTGGGTCCGTATTGCAGACAGGCCATGGGCAGCTCTAGGCTGAGGTTCGCTACCTTGTTGACCGCTGCGGGCCGGAGAAAGTCGAAAACTCGCAGGAGACGGATCGATGTTCTCGAATGCCACGCGATTCCGTCGCACCGCGGCCGGCATTTGCTCGATCGTCGCCCCGCTGCTGATGCTCGCAGCGGATGCGCTCGGCTCGCGCGGACAAGCAAGCCAGAGCGGCTTTCTGGACGCCATCGCGATGCGCCCGGGCGCGAACGAGGCCGGCATCGTCGTCGCGGTCTACGGGTTCCTACTGACGGTGCCCGTTGTGATCGGCATCATGCATCTGCTTCGTCATCGGGCGGTCGCGCTCAGCCATGTCGGCGGTTCGTTGATGATCCTCGGCCTTGTCAGCTTCGCGTTCGTCGCCGGCACGGAATACATCAACGTGGCGGCCTCCAGTCCCGCGGCCAACCGTGACGAGATGCTGGCTCTGAACGAGCGGGTGGGCGGAAGCATCGGCTACAACATCGTCAACAGCACGGAGATTGTCGGCTACTTCCTCGGTCTGATCGTGCTGGGCCTCGCTCTATACCGGGCGAGGACCGTGAACCGGGTCTTTCCCGTCCTACTCATCGCAGGCGCCGTGGTGCGGCTCGTTGGCGCGGCCCAGCTCCTGACGGTGATCGTGGGTGATGCCCTCATCCTGGCCGCTTTCGTGGCAGTGGGCGTGGCGATCCTGCGCCAGTCCGATCTGGAGTGGGAGCGACCACCCGCGAACCGGTCGGCTGGCGCGGCCGCCACCACCCGATGACTCTCGGCCTCGCTCCCGAGCAGCGTCGGCTCGCCAACCAGATGATCGGGTACACGACGCGGTTCGCCAGCACCGACGCACCCTGTGTCTGGACGAACGCGCTCGCAGTCCGAGACCGACGCGGTGGCGAAACGTGGCGCATGGACCTCGCCGATCGGATGTGCCCGCGGGACGAGCCCGCCGGAACCCACGGGACGGGTGGGTGCGGGACTAAGGTCGGCGCGTGTCGTCCGCCCGCGCCGAGCGTCTGGTGAACCTGGTGCTCTGCCTGCTGTCCACGCGGCAGTACCTGCCGGCCGAACGCATCCGCGGGATCGTTCCCGGATACGCCGATGTGGCAGGCGACGAGGCCTTCTTCCGGATGTTCGAGCGGGACAAGGCCGAGCTGCGCGACCTCGGCGTCCCCCTGGAGACCGGCCGCAGCCCCGGGCTCGATGCGGGGGAGGGGTACCGGATCGCCCGGCGCGACTACGAGCTCCCCGACATCGAGCTGGAGCCCGACGAGGCCGCCGCGGTCGCGCTCGCGGCCCGGCTGTGGGATTCGCCCGGCCTGGCGGGCGCCGCGCGCGGTGCGCTGCACAAGCTCCGCGCCGCCGGCGTGGAGGTCGACGATCACCCCACCGGGGTCGAGCCGCGGGTGCGGGCCGCTGAACCGGCGATCGCGCCGCTCATCTCGGCCGTGCAGGCGGGCCGCGCGGTGACCTTCGCCCACCGGCGCCACCCGGCCGAAGACCCCGTGCAGCGAACGGTGGAGCCCTGGGGCGTCGTATCCTGGCGCGGCAGGTGGTACGTCGCCGGGCACGACCGCGACCGCGACGCGACACGGTGCTTCCGGGTATCGCGAATCGTGGGCGACGTCAGGCCGGTCGGCGCGCCGGGGTCGGTGCAGCGGCCCGACGGCACGGACCTGCTGAAGATCGTCGCGGGGTCCGCGGAGCCTCCCGCGGGGACGCATCGGGCACGGCTGTGGCTGGCCGACGGCCGCGCTCAGGGGCTGCGCCGGCAGGCGACGGTCCTGAGCCGGTCCCGCCTCGACGACGTCGACGGCGACCTCGTGCAGGTCGAGCTGCCCACGCTGGACATCGCGGCGCGGTGGATCGCGGGGCACGGGCCCGACGTCGTCGTGATCGAGCCCGTGGTGCTGGCCGACGCGGTGCGGTCCCGGCTGGCGGCAGCGGCGGAGGGGGCGTGACCGCGGTGGCCGACCGGCTGCCGCGGCTGCTGGCGCTGGTGCCCTACCTGCTCGCCCGGCCGGGCATCCGCATCGACGAGGCGGCGAGCGACTTCGACGTGACCCCGAAGCAGCTGCGTCGCGACCTCGAGTTGTTGTGGATGTGCGGTCTTCCCGGCTACGGGCCCGGCGATCTCATCGACCTGTCGTTCGAGGGCGACACGGTCACGGTCACCTTCGACGCCGGGATGAGCCGTCCGCTGCGCCCGTCCGCCGCGGAAGCGACCGCGCTCGTCGTGGCGCTGCGGGCGCTCGCGGACACCCCGGGCGTGGTGGACGCGGGTCCGGTGCGCAGCGCGCTCGCGAAGATCGAGTCTGCGGCGGGGCGGGCGGCGCAGGAACAGGGCGTCGTCGTCGGCCTCGCCACCCGCGAGGAGGCGGCGCTGACCACGGTGCGCGAGGCACTCGACCGACGGCGCGCCCTGCACATGCGCTACTACACCGCCTCACGCGACGCGGTGAGCGAGCGCACCGTCGACCCGATGCGCCTGCTGCTCGTCGAGGGCCGGAGCTACCTCGAGGCATGGTGCCGGTCCGCCGAGGCGGTGCGGCTGTTCCGGCTGGACCGCATCGAGCGCGTCGACGCACCGGGCGAGCCTGCCGTGCCACCGCCCCACGCGCGGCCCACCGACGTCTCGGCCGGGCTGTTCCGCGCCGAGCCGAACCAGCGACTCGCAGTGCTCCTGCTCGCTCCCGACGCCCGGTGGGTGGCCGAGTACTACCCGGTCGAGGACGTCGAGGAGGCCGACGGCGGTGCGGCCACGGTACGGATGCGCTACGCGGACCAGGACTGGATGGTGCGTCTCGTGCTCGGCCTCGGCGGCGACGTGGGTGTGCAGGAGCCGCCGGAGCTCGCCGCAGCCGTGCGGGAGCGGGCGCGCGCGGCGTTGGAGCGGTCCAGCAGGCTCCTCGCATCCCAGGCGGACTAACGTGGCGCCATGGCGTACCTGGTGAGCTTCGTGATCGTGGCGGTAGCAGTGTTCGTGCTCGCCGGGCTCGTCGTGCGGATCCTGGGCCCGGCGCGCCGGGCGGCGCGCTCGGCACGGGACACCAGGGCCGCGGTCAGCGAGGGCACCGGGCTGCTCGCGGCCCGCGCGGCGGCCCTCCGGGTGGAGGTGGACCGCCGTCGTAGCAGCCGGGCCGACCGCTCCGGCATGTAGTATTCGCACTACGTGACGCGACGAGAGGAGCATCACTGATGGGCATCCCGCAGGGTTGGGAGCTGGTACTGCTGCTCGGCGTGCTGGTCCTGCTGTTCGGCGCCACCAAGCTGCCGACCGCCGCGCGTTCGATCGGCCAGTCCATGCGCATCTTCAAGGCGGAGACCAAGGGCATGCGCTCCGACGACACCGCCAAGAACGCAGAGCAGCCCGCGTCGCCTCCCCAGGCGCAGGAGCAGCCGGAGGCGCTGCCACCGGTCGCCCAGCAGGCCACTCCGGCGGACCAGCCGCAGGGTCGGCACGACACCACCCGCTGAACCCGCTGACGAGAGGCGCGTGATCCCCCGGTGGGCATCTCGCTCCGCCGGTCGGGTCGTCGCAAGGCGAACCCGGACGGCTCCATGCCGCTCATGGAGCATCTGTACGAGCTGCGCAACCGCCTCTTCTGGGCGATGCTGGCCCTCCTCGTCGGGTCGATACTCGGCTACGTCTGGTGGTCAGTCGCCCCGTTCGGGCTCCGCACCCTGGGTGATCTCATCACCGGGCCGTACTGCGGCCTGCAGGAGAGCCAGCGGCTGACGCCGACCGCCGGGCAGTGCCAGCTGCTCCAGACGGGCCCCTTCGAGGCGTTCAACACCCGGCTCAAGGTCGGGGTGGCAGCGGGCGCCGTCCTCACCGCACCGCTGTGGCTGTACCAGATCTGGGCTTTCATCACCCCTGGGCTGCACGTGAAGGAGCGCCGCTTCGCGCTGACGTTCGTCGGTGTCTCGACGGTCCTGTTCGCCGCCGGCGCGGTGCTGGCGTACGTCGTCGTCCCCGCGGGGCTCGCGTTCCTGGTAGCGGTCGGTGACGGGCAGTTCATCACCGCCCTGACCGCAGACCGGTACATCAGCCTGCTGATCACCATGCTCATCGCTTTCGGCGTCAGCTTCCTGTTGCCGGTGCTCATCGTGATGTTGAACCGGGTCGGGATGCTGCCGTACGAGAAGCTGAAGGCGTGGCAGCGCGGGATGCTCTTCGGCTGCTTCGTCCTCGCCGCGGTCGCCACCCCGGGGGCGGACGTCATCTCGATGCTGGCGCTCGCGCTGGCTCTGGTGCTGCTCTTCGAGGTCGCCGTCGTAATCACTTACGTGCACGACCGCAGGCTGGCGAAGGTGCGCGCGGAGGAGGGTCTCGACGACCCGGACGCCCCGTCGAAACTCGACCTCGGCGGCGACCCTGCCGACGACGTCGCGGCACAGAAGGTCGGGACGGACTACGACCAGGCGACCTGAGCTGTGACAGCCTGGTCGGGTGGGCAGCCCCTTTCCCGCCGAGGCGTACGCCGCGGCACGCAGCCGGACCTCACACCCGCAGCTAGGGGAGTTCGCCGCCGGCCTCGGTTTCGAGCTCGACCCGTTCCAGCGCGAGTCGTGCGAAGCCCTTGAGAACGGCCACGGCGTGCTGGTCTGCGCCCCCACCGGCGCGGGCAAGACCGTGGTGGGCGAGTTCGCCGTGCACCTGGCTCTCGCGCAGGGCCGCAAGTGTTTCTACACGACGCCGATCAAAGCGTTGTCGAACCAGAAGTACGCGGACTTCAGCGCGCGCCACGGTGCGGCGAACGTCGGCCTGCTGACGGGCGACACGGCCGTCAACGGCGGCGCGCCGATCGTGGTGATGACCACCGAGGTGCTGCGCAACATGCTCTACGCGGGCAGCTCCACGCTCGACGGTCTGGCCTACGTCGTCATGGACGAGGTGCACTACCTCGCCGACCGCTTCCGGGGGGCGGTCTGGGAGGAGGTGATCCTGCACCTGCCCGAGTCGGTGCGGCTCGTGTCACTGTCGGCCACGGTCAGCAACGCCGAGGAGTTCGGGGAATGGCTCGTCGACGTCCGCGGCGACACCACCGTCGTCGTCGACGAGCACCGCCCGGTGCCGCTGTGGCAGCACATGATGGTCGGTGGGCGCATCTTCGACCTCTTCGCCGAGCGACGCGGCGCCGACCTGACCGTGGATCCCACCCTGACCGTGGATCCCAGCCTGACCCGCACCGTCGAGGAGCTGGAGCGCCGCCATGGGAGCTGGTCGCGGCCACGCCGGGGAGATCCTCGCGGCGGGGCCGGCCCGCGGTTCCGCCCGCCACCCCGGGTGGAGGTGGTCGACCGCCTCGACCGCGTGGGGCTGCTGCCCGCCATCACGTTCATCTTCAGCCGGGCGGGCTGCGACGCCGCGGTGGCCCAGAGCGTGCGCAGCGGGCTGCGGCTGACCACTCCCGAGGAGGCAGCCGAAGTCCGCCGGGTGGTCGACACCCGCACCGCCGGACTGCCCGAGGACGACCTCGGAGT
>JALYQB010000590.1 GCA_030856045.1 Actinomycetota bacterium | reverse complement strand
CGAAGCGGACGGTCACGTCCGAGGTGAGCGTCCAGCCACCTTGGGCGGCATCGGTTGCGAACGCGCCGCGTCCGGCCTCGCGTTCGCTGCGTTTGAGCCTGGAGGAGGCCAGGCGCAGGACGGCCGGTTTTTCCCGCACGAACCACCCGGCGCCGACGCGGCCGATGACGAGTCCTTCGGCGCGCAACAGGGCGATGGCGTTCTGCACGGTCTGGCGAGCGACCCTGTAGCGCTCCATGAGAGCGCTGCCGCTGGAGGCGTAATGAGGCAAGGTCGCCGGTCACGCCGGATCTCTCCGATAGCGCAGCAGCAGGTCGTCACCCCGCGCTATGGACGCCAGGCTCATGGTCATTGGTGGCTGCACAGCGCCCCCGTGAGCGATGCGCGGAGCATTCCCGCCGACCAGGATCGGGGCCAGGGTGAGGCACAGCTCGTCGACCACATCGGCCGCCAACATGCCCGCGAGGAGCTGGGGGCCCCCCTCGCAGAGCACCCGCCGAAACCCACGCCGGGCAAGCGCCCCGACTGCACAGGTGAGGCTCACGTCCTGCTCGCCCGCGAGGACCACGTCGGCGCCAGCATCAGCCAGCACAGCGCGGCGTGCCACCGATGCAGCACGGCAGGTCAGCACGATCGGAGCGACGACGTTCTCAGCGAACAACGGCGAGGCCGGATCGAGGTCCGCAGAGCGTGTGACTACCGCGAGCCGGGGAACAGGCGACAATCGCTGCTCTGCCCGTAATGCTGCGTGGTCGCTGACGTCGTGGTGCGTGTGTCCGTAGCCCTCGGCACGGACCGTTCCCGCGCCAACCAAGATCACATCGGACAGTGCGCGCAGTAGGCGAAACAGCCGTTGGTCCGTGGGTCCGCTCAACGGGGCGGACCGGCCATTGACACTGGCGGCACCGTCAAGTGAGGTCACGAAGTTGGCGCGCACCCACGGATGCGTCTGATCAGGTGGGTACGCATAGATCGCCGCCAGCTCGCGGTCAGTCAGCGTTGCGCCGGGCGGGGATGGCCACAGCGATTCAACTTCACTGGTCGCCACGGTCGGCTCTCATCTCGACTGGCACGGGAATCCAACGTGGCCGGGTGTCGGCCAGGTCGGCCGCCCCGCCGCGACGGAGCGCGGTAGCCAGGTCATCGCGGGCGCGCTCGATTACCGCAGCCGCATCCTCTGGTGCATCAAAGGGTCCGGCGGCAACGAACGGCAAGTCGAGTGCGACCCAACTGTCAGCTGACGGTGTGACGTGCGCGGTAGCCATTCGCTCCACGTCCCGCGGGAGCGGTATGCCCCGCTCGTGAGCGGCCGCCAGGGCCGCCTCCGGGGCCACCACTGCACCGTCGAGGTCACTGGCCGGGTCGAGGTACAGGCCGTCTCGCAGAGCGAACACGTACCCGTCGGGAGCGCGGGCGGCGAGCCACTGGAAAGCGCGGTCAGCGGTGCGCCGCAGAACAGCGGCGACCTGGTCGTCTTTCACGACCGCCGTGCCCACCGGCGTGGACTCCACCAGGATCTCGGCGTCCATGAGGGCAGCGACGTCGGCGGCGTCGTCGATGCGCCACCCCCGGTGACGTGCGAGGACAATCACGTCGAGCAGCAACTCATCGTGCGTAAGGACGACCCCGATCGTTCCGGGCTCGCCGGGTACCGCCGCTGGCATCGTCCAGCGGCCAACGTGCCACCGCTCCGACGGGAGCGGCGCCAGGGGGGCTGTCACGAGCGACCTCCACATAGGCAGGGGGGTGCGGGTGTTCATCATCGGCAGCGGGGGGCTGCGCTGCCGCCCGAACGAACCGGGTACCGCGCCAGCGGTGGAGATTGCGCGCGTAGATCACGACGAACGCAGCGGATAGTGCGAGCATCCCCGGTTGGCCGGTGCTCATTCCGTAGGCGACCCATACGGCCTGCGCGGCAATGCCATAGAGCCACCCGATACGCAGACTGTACCCACTCACCCACAACCCGAGAATGGACACGGCGGCGGCGAGCCAGGACCAGAGGGCGACGCTCACTCGGACCCCTCCGTTAGGTCGACGTTCAGCGTGTAGGCGACTCGATCCCCGGCGACAACCGCTGTCGAGGTTTCGACGGGCCGACCATCGGCGTGCATCGTGCGCTGGTGCGAGAAAACCGGGACCCCAGGCGGAACCGCGAGATCGGCCGCCTCCGCGGGTGAGGGGATCCGGGCCTGCATTTCGATATCGACCCTGTCTACATGGATTCCCGCCTTGCGAAGATGCGCGATGGTGCCCTGCCCTGGACGCTCGGACGAGGCGTCCACCAGTCCTGCCGCGTTAGCCGAGGCGAGGCTCATGTAGGAGCAAACGACCTGGTGCGGCGTCCCTTCGATCGTGTACCGGAACGTCCGCCGCAGCACCGGATCGCCCTGAGCAATGCCGAGGGCTGCGGCACTCGATGCATCGGCGGTCGCCGTCGCGTAGGTCACGGACACGTCGAGGCTGCCTGGCGCCACGCCCGTGGCCGCCTCGAATAGACCGCGGCCGCCGCCGTCGTCGTCGGCCACGGCCCGCTGGTGCTCCATGCGCAACCCGGCGACCAGGTCGCGTCGTACGAGGCTGCTGGACCGGACGTAGACCCCTCGGCGGGGGGCGCGCGGGTCGGAGACCAGCAGTCCCTCGGCGGTGAGGGCGGCCATCGCGCGGGCGATTGTCGCCTGCGACGTCGTGGTGTAGCGCTCCATGAGGTCGCGGTGTGGCGGTAGTTGGTCGCCCGGTGCCCACTCGCCGAGCTCGATCCGTCCACGCAGGTCGTCTGCGATCGCTCGCCAGCGGTTGACCGGCACTGGGGCCCACCACCCTCCCAAAGTTTTTGGTCCGCATCAGTCTTGACGGCTGGCGCTTGACGCGTCACTCTGGTCCGCATCAAATCATGCGGGAGGCGAACCGAGCAACAGTGCCCCGGCAGGGGAGCAACCGCAGCCGGGGCGCCCGAGACGGATCGCCAGATCAGAGGGAGACGACCCATGAGCCGTGGTGTCGGGGGTTCAGTCGGCGGGCAGGTCGTAGATCAGCTCGTATCGGTCGCCAGCGAGAATCATGTCGTTGATCTCGACGGGTGTGCCGTCGGCCGTGTGGGCGGTGCGGGTGATGGTCAGGACCGCGCTGCCGGGGTCCAGCCGCAGGGTGGCGGCTTCGTCGCTGGTGATGATTCGACTGGTGACGCGCTCGACGAAGCGGTGCAGGGTATGCTCGGTCTCTTCCAGGCGGGCGTAG
>JALYQB010000578.1 GCA_030856045.1 Actinomycetota bacterium | reverse complement strand
ACACCGGGCGCAGCCCGAGCGCGCCCTTGAAGTCGCGCCAGCCGCGTTCGACCTGCAGGAGTTGCTTGTAGGCGGCGGCGAGATCGTCCGGGGTCAGGGTCACATCCGAGGTGCGCAGCAGCCACTTGCCGTCCAGGTGCGTCTCCCGCTTGATCGCGGCCTGGTCGATCCGGAGCAGCCCGGAGGGGGTGCGGCGCAGGTAGCGGCGCAAGCCGGGCTTGGCGCGCAGCGACCCGACGAGTTCGTCGCGGCGCCGCGCGGTCCAGCCGTCGGAGCCCTCGATCAACTGCTCCAGGTGCGCGACGAGGTTCGCCCGGACCTGCTGGTCGCGGTCGGCCTCTTCGGGGTTGTGGCAGATGACGAACCGCTGTGTCCGGGCGCCATCGTCGCCATCGCTGTCCCCGCCGGGCGCAACGTGGACTTCCTTGACCCGCAAGTTGTCGGCCACGCCGCGGTAGCGCCCGGCCCGGGCCAGCGCGGCGGCGGCCTCGGTGTTGGTGTGGCGCAGCTTCTCGGCGTGGATGTAGTGCCCGCCCCCGCGGGTGAGGTAGCCGCGGTTGGCCGCGGAGGCGAACCCGCGATCGGCCACCCACACCAGCCGGCGCAGCCCCCACCCGCCCAGGTCATCTTTGACTGTGCGGATGATCGCGGTGTCGGCGGTGTCACCGGGGAAGGTCCAACACCGCACCGGGACCCCGTCGCGGGTGACCGCCATCGCGATCACCACCTGCGACAGATCCTTGCGGTGATCCTTGGAGTGCCCGAACGCCCGCGTCCCCGCCTCGACCGGGCTGCTCACCTCGTCATCGCCCGGGTCCTCGGCGAGCTCGGCGAGCTCGTCGGCGGTCTCGGTCTCCCAGTACGTGGAGGTGGTGTCGACGAACACGATGTCCAGATCAAGGTTGAGCAGGTGCGCGACCGAGGCGAACACCTCACCGGCGATCTCGGCCAAGGCGTCGAGCAGGAAGTCCATCCCCGCGTAGGCCGCATCGTCGGTGAACCCCGGGCAGCCCTCGATCGCGACCCGCTGGGCGACCCAGCCGGTCGCGGCCAGCTTCGAGCCCGGTTCCAGGGCGCGCTGCGCGACCAGCGCGAATACTACCCGCTCGACCGCCGCACCATCCAGGCGCCGCCCGGTGGCGACTCGACGGATCGCCGCGCCGATCCCGAGCCGTTCCCACATCCGGTCCAGCGTCCACGCTGCGCCCAGGCGCCGCGAGTCCAGCACCTCGACCTCGCCGGTGTCCGCTCCCGCGGTGGTCGCGGCCGTCGCGGTGATCCCCTGCTCCGGGGTCAGGAACCGCGAGATCGACGACACTAACCGGGCCAACGCCGCCCGGTCGACCGTGTCGGCCCGCCCGAAGTTGTGGATCACCTTCGCGATCGGGTTCCCGGACACCGGGTGCCGCTCGTTGTGCGCCAGCTGCAGGTACCGCACCACCGAGCCGTCCCGGTTGGTCCGCCGGGTCTCCCGCAAGTACACGCCTACAACTCAACCGCATCACCGCAGCTCATGTCCAGCGACACGCCCACAGGCGTGTGCCTACACGATTCCGGGTTCCGGAGAACCCGCCGCGCTCCTGACCAGGCCGAATGCTATCGATCAAGCCGTCATGTGCCTGTGATCTTCGGAAGTCCGGCCTCGGAGAAGGCTGCGCTCACCACGGGGGCAGATAACTGCCCTGACGTGACGATCACTTTCACCCCCGCCACCTGACTCGCCGTCCGGGAGCACACCGGTGACTACCGGAGCCACCCACTCCCACGGGTATCCGACCGATCATGGCTTGCAACCGATCCGTTGCCGAGGAGACGGGCTGAAGACTCGACAATGAACCTGCTAGTCCTCACGTCTGCGACCCCGGCGATGATCTCCTCGGGGCTCGCATCTGGCGGGAAGGGCCGGCGTAGCCGGGCCGAGCGTCGCCGAGGACGGCGCCTTGACAACCCTCGGAGAGGCCACTTCGGCAATGCACTGCCTTGCAAAGATGGGCGACAGCGTTGCCAACAACATCTACCAGCGACTACACCCACCCAGCCGGGCACGGCGGTGGCCCTCAACCACCTCGTTAGACGCTGGTTCGCGTCACAAGTGACGTCACGCCTCGGCTCCGCCTGCCGGTCGGCTCGTCCGCAACGAGGTCCGACCTGCCGGGGACCACTCACTTTCTGGGCTGGTGCATCAAACGCAGCTTTCGGGCGATCGCGGGCTCGACCGTCAATGAGGCGCTGTTGACGTATGCGCCCATCCCCTTGAGGAGGTCGTAGAGCATCTCTTTTGACGTTAAGCCGAGTTCGACGGCAAGCTCGTGCACGCGTGCCTTGCCGCCACCGGTGCGCAGATGTGGCGGCGGCACAGGTCTGACCGGGGGGCGGCAACGGCATGTTGGGCACGCGACATGGCCGCTCGACGGGCTCCGCCGTCAGAGCGCGATCGCGGGGTGGAGCTCGTCGTGCTCGTCCATCGCCACTACCAGCCCAAGCGGGGGGCTGCTGTTCCACGTCGCGCCGTCATGGGCGAGTTCCTCGGGGGACAGCTGTACCGGGCACTTCGACCCCACACCGACGATGAAGACGGGCCGCTGTCGGCGACCACGTGGTAGCGCGCTGCCGGTCGCCCCGCGTCGGTGTGAGGTGACACGGAGCGTGACCCCCTCCGGCGGCAGTGATCGCTCCTGCAACTGGCACTGCGTTCCACAGGGGATGATCGTCACGGTCACTCTGCCGCCGTGTTGCGGCGCATCATGCGAGGATGCCCGGACTGTTGTCGTGCAGAGGAGCTGCTGGTGGTCACCAGCCGAGACAGGTTGAGCGAGGCGGTCGCCGACGCGCGCTTGGACGTGGTCACCGGTGCGGCAGCGGTGACTGGCAGTCTCGCGCTCGGGGCTGGCCCGCTTGTTGCAACCGCAGTCGGTGCCAGCGCACCTGCGCTCAAGCTGCTGTGTCGGATCAGCAATCGTGCACTGGACCGGCGACAGGACCGGCAGATCCAGGCGCTTGAGCAGGCGGCCCGGATTCTCGACGTCGATCTTGACGCCCTTGAGGTCCTTGGGGCGAGCGACGCCGATCGACTTGAACTGCTCGCCCGAGTTCTGGAGGCCGCCGCACGTACACCGCTGGACGAGAAGGTCACCGCGCTTTCTCGCGTCCTCGCCGAGGGTCTGCGTGATGAGGACTCCGCGCGTGAGGCGCTCGTGATCGTCGCTGCGATGGCCGACATCGAGGCTGCGCACGCCTTCGTTCTGCAGTACCTCGCGATGACACCCCTGCCGCCGGAGGAGCGGCGCATGCCGAATCATCCCGAGCCGCGTGGGTGGGAGGCGTCGCAGCTTGCCGTGGCCATTCCCGAGGTCGCGGAGATTCTTGATGGGTTACTGGCTGTGCTGTCCGGTCACGGGCTGATCCGAGACCAGGGCGGCCTTGTCTACCCGGGCAGTGTCGGCCCAGCTGTGTGGAGGGTGACTGCGCTCGGGCGTCGTTGCTTGCTCTTGTTCGGCGAGGACCTGCCTGAACCGGCGGATGGCTGAGTGCTTCCAGCAGTACGTAGGCTCAGACCTCCGGAATTGACTGAGGGATACGCCTGTGACGTGGCCTTTCCCGATCGCGCTGTTCCCGAAAGTAGTTGAGGTTTGATGCAGTCTCGGCGAACGGATCACCTACACCAACCGGTCGATTACGCCCCGGCGACCGCCGCCCCACCACCTACGAGATCAACACAGCCTGACTCAACCTCAACTGTGATCTTGACCCAAGTTCCGGAGGTCTGAGGCTCCCGCCCCCATCGTGCAGGGGCCCACTCACCCGCGACCGGCCGCGCGGCCCGCGCCTACGAAGAGCTGATTGAAGTCGAGTGCGTAGCAGCCGAGCGGCTCGCCGCACGCCGGCCGCGGCCGGCGACGCTGGAGCGCCGGCCCGGCTGGATCGAGGGCATCACGGCTACCTTCGCCTGGGCATGGCGACACCAGGGCGCGGCGCCGCTCCAGCTCGACGGTGTCCGCGTCGGCTGAGCGGGGTCACGCGTCCTCGTAGGTGAGCGCGTCGTCCTCGGTCTGCTCCTGCTCGATGACGACCTTGGAGAGCCGCTCCCTTGACCTGTCTGACATTGGGTATGGGAATGGCGCCCGTGAGCAAGATAAAGTGCTGCGCAGTAAGAAGTTCAGCGAACCATCGGGTCGCTTCTAATACAGAATCTGTCACAACGTTGCCACCAAAGATGGCGACGATCTTCTTGCTGCGAGGTTCTTGGGCTCGAGGGCTCATCCTTCCAGACTATAGCAAGGGGGTAGTTCCAGTCGATGGTGCCGTCACTTACCTGCACTAATACCGGCAAACCCGAGGATGATCACGAGAAGGCCGACGACTCCAATACCCAACGGGAGGCCTGCCCAAAGAACGTACAGCCGAATTTTCACCCAGGGAGATCTCGCCTGCCGTGTGGGAGGTTTCTCCCAAGTCATGAATTTGTTGCCGTGAACCAACTTCGCGGTTTTCCATAGTTCGTCCATGGGCTTCGGTTCGCTCGACCGCGAGCTCGACCGCGAGCGCATGCGCTCTATCTCTTCCAGTACTTGATTCATTACCTCTGCATGAAACCGATTGCGTTCGAAGTGCTTCAAGCTGAGCGCGAACCCTAGTGCGCTTATAACAATTACAACTAGGCCGGACGGTATATCTGCCGTTGTTAATCCTCCCACTCCCGCGAGCGTTGTAACGGCCGCTGCAATGGCCGCAAGAGTGCCTGTGACCGCAGCCCGCAGTGACTCGTGTTGTCGGGCCTGTGTTGCGTGTTCATTGTAGAATCTCCAGAGGTCGTCCACCGCAGTTGCCACGTCGCTCGGCTTCCCGCTGCGCGTTCGTGATCTGGGATCTGCATACAGCCGACGGCGTGTAGGCCGAGACAACCCGCACATCTGACCTCCTTAGGTCGCAAAAGTCGTTGTCGAAACGGATCAATCGCACCCAGTATGGCGGAAGCGGTCGCGCTTGGTGCGTAAGTCCCAGGCCGGACTTCCGAAGATCACAGGCACATGACGGCTTGATCGATAGCATTCGGCCTGGTCAGGAGCGCGGCGGGTTCTCCGGAACCCGGAATCGTGTAGGCACACGCCTGTTGTCGTGTCGCTGGACATGAGCTGCGGTGTTGCGGTTGAGTTGTAGGCGTGTAC
>JALYQB010000546.1 GCA_030856045.1 Actinomycetota bacterium | reverse complement strand
GCGCAGGGCCTGCAACGCGGTGAGGCCGGCGAGCGGCAGCGCGCCCGCGGTCACGGCGTCGAGCCCGGGCGGGCGGTGCGCGAGCGTCCGTACCGGCGCGGCGACCAGCTCGGCGTAGGTGCCCCACTGCACGTGGTCCTTGCGGACGTAGCCGAGCACCTCGTCACCGGGGGCGAATTCGGTGACCGCGGGTCCGACCTGCTCGACGGTGCCCGCCACGTCCCAGCCCGGGACCAGCGGTACGTGGTGCGGGAAGCGCTCCCGCAGGTGCCCCTGGCGGATCTTGTAGTCCACCGGGTTCACCCCGGCGGCGGCGACCCGGATCAGGATGACGTCGGGCCCGACCAGGGGGTCGGGCAGCTCCCCGACGCTCATCACATCGGCGTCCCCGTACTCGGTCAGTGCCACAGCGCGCATGGGCGCCAACCTACGACCAGCGTCGCCAGGGCTGCAGTGCGGAACCGCTCGTCATCGCTGCTCGTGTGCCGCCGCCCACGCTGATGGGTGCGCTGAACGCGGTATCGTGACCGCTCGCATACGCTCCGGATGAGAAGGCGGTGACCGGGGTGGCCGGTACTCCAGCGGCGGGCAGCGAGAAGCCCACGCCGCCGATCGATCCGGCGCTGTACTACCGGGCTGACGTGCGCGCGGTGCTGGCCGTCCACGACATCGGTGCCTTGTTCAGGGTGCTCATGGAGGCCGGGCTCACCCAGCGGACGATCGCGGCGCTGACCGGGCAGGCACAGTCCGAGGTGGCGGAGATTCTCGCCGGCCGCAAGGTGGAGGATTATGACCCACTGGTGCGCATCGCTGAGGGATTGGGCATCCCCCGAGAGCTGATGGGCTTGTCCTACGGCGCCTACCGTAAAGAGGTCACGGTCGTCGACCCCCTGGCGGGGATGAGCTCGGAGATGTTGCGCAAGCACGTGCTGGCGCTGGGTGAGATCGCCGTGTTCGGTGCTCGATCAAGAAACCGGTAACACCGGCAGTGCATCCCGGTCCGTGGACGCTGGACGAGTGGCTGGCGCTGCCCGAGGGCCCGCCCTACACCGAGCTCGTGGACGGGTTGCTGGTCATGAGCCCGGTCTCGACGGACCGGCACCAGCGGTTGATGGTGCGGCTGTGGCAGCAGCTCGACGGGGCTGCACCGGCGGAGTACGAGGTCATGGCAGAGTCGAACGTGGCGCTGGGGGGAGACCGGGCACTGATCCCGGACCTCTGTGTCATCGACCGGCCGGGGTTCGACGGCGTCATTCTCTCGGCCCGGTACGTGGTGCTCGTCGGCGAGATCGCCTCGCCGTCCACCCGCGTCTACGATCGGACGACCAAGCGCGCGCTGTATGCCGAGGCCGGGATTCCCTATTTGCTCATGGTCGATCCGAGCTGCCAGCCACCGTCAGCCCAGCCACCGTCAGCCCAGCCACCGTCGGCGGTGTGCTACGAGCTGCTGGAGGACGGCTACGTCGAGCGTGTCCGCAGCGAGGACGGGCTCCTACGGCTCGATCGGCCGTTCCGCGTCCAGCTTGCTCTGACGCTTCCCGCGCCCCCGACGGCAGGCTGACCACCGTCGGATGGGTGTGGTTTCCCAGTCGCCGGACGGCATGACCTGTTGCTCGCGCTCGGTGAGATCAACGCGTTCCTGCGCGACGCGCGACGCAGCCAGGCGGGCTATGGGCGGTTGACGATGTCGTGCGTGCCCACGCGCCGCCAGGTCAGGCCGGTGGAGTTGACCCTGGTGCTGACTTGCTCAACGACTCACCGCTCACCGGTCAGGTAGTGCTCCAGCGCTTCCCGAGCGAGCGCAGATACCGACGTACCAGCGCACCTCGGCGGCCGCCACAGCGTCGCGGTGGAGTTGGTCGGGGACTCGGAACGACACGTTGGAGAGTGCGTGCCCGGCACCGTCAAGGACGGCCTGCCCGCGCCGTACCCCGTCGAGCGTCTCCTCGGCGATCTGCTGAGCACGCTCTTCGGTGATGCGCTGCCCGTCGCGGTCGAGGACGACTTCCTCGTCGAGATCGATGTCGGGGCCGACCGTGTACTTGCTCACCGGTGCCTCCTCAGCGATCGCCACGATCTCCAGCTCCAACCCACGGTCTTTCCGGGCCTCCCCCAATGCCGCGTTGGCGAACTCGGCAGTGCTCTGCAGTGCTCGGCATCGAGGTCGCGGCGTGCGGCGAGATCCGCGAGGGCACAGTAGAGCCAGTCGTGGCGCGCGAACGGTCAGAGGGCTGATGGCCTACGTCGAGTTGCGGATGGTCCTGGAGACCGCCCCATGGAGCGGGCGGTCCCTGCCACCGCGACAACCCGGAGGGCGCGCTGCGGGTGCGCACCTTCGGTACCCACGGCATGGCGGTCTACCTCGCGACGGCGGTCGCGATGCGGAAGGTCCGTGTGCCGAGCGATGAGCTCCTTGACAAATTAGTTTGTCAATGGTTCGCTGCGGTTCATGCTGGACGTCGAGGTCATCGAGGACCCTGCCGGAGCGGTCGTCGCACTCGATCCGGTGCGCGCGCGCCTGCTGGCCGAGCTCGTGGAGCCACGTTCGGCGGCGATGCTC
>JALYQB010000239.1 GCA_030856045.1 Actinomycetota bacterium | reverse complement strand
TCAAAGAAACTCTGGCCGGCCTGGGGATCGACTACGACTGGTCGCTCAAGGCGGGATCAAAGCTCGAGCGACGGGAAATCCTCGAGCACCTCCAGGAAGAGCTCGACAACCAACCGGACGAGGACCCTGCGAGCACCGTGGAGTGGTTGTCTCTACTGGCCCGAGCCGCCGCCTTCGAGCACGACTGGGCCACGCAGGAGCGGCTGCTGACCCAGGCGCTGCCGATCCACCGCCAGATCGGCGACCGGCTCGGCGAGGCCAACGCGATCCAGGCGCTCGGTGACGTGGCGCGGATGCAGGCTCGCTACGACGAGGCCGCGCAGCGCTACGAGCAGGCGCTGCCGATCTACCGCCAGATCGGCGCCCGGCTCGGCGAGGCCAACGCGATCAAGGCGCTCGGTGACGTGGCGCTGGCGCAGGATCGCTACCAGGACGCCGCGCAGCGCTACGAGCAGGCGCTGCCGGTCTACCGCCAGATCGGCGACCGGCTCGGCGAGGCCAATACCCGGGTGTCACGCGCCCGGTTGGCAATTGCCACTGGTGAACGCGAGGACGCTGGTGCCGAGATGGTAGAGGCAATTCGCATTTATGCCGCCATTGGTCTCACAGTGTGGGCCGAAAGGTTCCGTGCCGAGGCGGCCACCTGGGATATAGATGAGGATGCGTCGGATTCAAGGAGTGAAGGATGATCGCAGCCACGACGAGACGTTGACCATCGCCGTGGCCGTCGACCACATCAAACGCTGCGGGTCCAGATCGGTCCGGCCGGGATCGTCAGCTCGAACTCGGGCCGCCCGATACCGAACCGATTGCACAACGAATCAAGTTCCCACACCCGGCGCCGGCGCGGCGGTGCAGGATGCCGACAAACTCGCGGGCGATCGGGTCGTGGCGGATGCGGCTGGGTGCGATGCTGTCGGCTGTATCCACGGTCCTCGCCCGTATCGGCCGCGACGTGCGTATGCAGCTCGGACAGCACCGCGCCCAGCCCGCGCCCGGCAAGTTCGTAATGGGTTTCATCGGTGTGCCTGTTCGCCTCAGCGGCTAGCCGAGCCAGCACCGACACCGGCCGCGCAGGCGCGTCGGGCGCGTCGGTCAGAGTCGAGTCGTGCAGCGCTACGCTGATGGGCTGATGGCCGGCAGGCACGTCAGGGCGTCAGCGCTCGCCCGGTTCACGGGGAGGTAGGGCTGATCGGTCAGGTCGGCCACCGCGCATCCCAGCGCGGCGGTCAGGTCTTCGAGCAGCCCCTGGCGTTCGAACCGGCGCTGCCCGCGTTCGAGCATCGACAGGTAGCCCTTGCTGATCCCGGCGAGTCCCGCCGCGACCGCCGGTGGGTCACCGGTAGACTGAAAGAGCCTGAAATCTGACATCGGATCGGGACGCGCCAACGTTCTCCCGGCATGACACTGCGGATCGAGGACGGGCACAAGCGCGTCCGCTGCTACCTGCGCGGCGCACTCGTCGCCGACACCCGCCACCCGGTGCTGGTGTGGGAGCACCGGTACTACCCGGCCTATTGGCTGCCCGAGCGCGACGTCGACACCGCGTTGCTGCCCGACGATGCCGTGAGGCACTCCCCCGATGAGCGGCTGCGGGGCCTTGTGCACCTGGACTGGGACGCGCTGGACGAGTGGTTCGAGGAGGACGAGCCCGTGTACGTCCACCCGCGCAACCCGTACACCCGGGTCGACATCCTCGCGAGCTCCCGCCACGTCGTCGTCGAGATCGCCGGTCTGCGGGTCGCAGACTCCCGCCAGCCGCGCATCCTATTCGAGACCGGCCTGCCGCCGCGGTACTACCTGCCGCTCACCGACGTGCGACTGGACCTGCTACACCCGTCGGGCACAACATCGCACTGCCCGTACAAAGGCACCGCGACCTACTGGTCCTGCTGTGACATCGACGACATCGCCTGGACCTACCGCACCGCTCTACCAGAGAGCCACAAGATCGTCGGACTCGTCTGCTTCTACGACGAGCGGGTCGATGTGACCCTCGACGGTGTGCGCCAGGAACGACCGCGCACGCACTTCACCTGACGTCCGGAGCCGTCGGAGTGCTACCCGAACTGCCAATGCGCGATGACCTACGCGCCGCCCAGCGGATCGCCCGTCGTGTCAACGGTGCCTGCCCCGGCGAGCCAGGGGACCGCGAGAGCTGCGCTGCAGCCAGTGGCGTCCCTGCTGCAGCGTCCGGCTCGCACTCGTGGGACCGTTTCGGGCCTCGAGCTGGTCGCCGAGCTTGCCGAGCATCCAGCTGAGCAGCGGCGCACCGAGCGCGAAGAAAAGCCAGCGGCGCAGCCGCCTCGTCAGGAAGACCCACATGATGACCATGATGCCACTGCCGAGGCACGCCCGCTCCCGCGCGAGACGGCGTCACCCCGTCGCAGCGGCTCGGGGACACCGTGCTGACGCCGGTCGCGGGTCCCAGATTGCGGTCTGGATCAAAGATGCGGGAAACTGATGAGGTACGACTCTTCCAATCTGGAGGTCAGTCCCTTGCCCAAGATCGCACTTGTCGTGGGGGCCGCACTGATCGTGGTGGGAGGGTGGGCCTACCTCGCCTCCGGTCCCGGCGCCAGCCCGACCGCACTCATCCCCGCCGTGCTCGGCTTGGGACTCGCAGTCGCGGGGGTGGTCGGCCTGCGTAGCGGCGCTGCACGCCGCCACGCGATGCACGCCGCCGCGGTCGTAGCCCTGCTCGGCGTGCTGGGCTCCCTCGGTCAACTCATCGGCAGCCCCGCCGCGGGCTCTGATGACGCCGGCATCGCCACCACTGCGGGGCTGCTCAACCTGGCGCTCTGCGGAGTGTTCCTCGTCCTGGCGGTGTGGTCCTTTGTGCAGGCGCGGCGCGTCCGCGTCTGAGCGCCATCGCGCCTTCAGCTGGTGGTGCCCGCTTAGTCACGTACCGCAGAACGTGCGGTACGCGCCGAAGCTCGACGGAGCCGGTGCGGCGTATGGCTCCAGACCGGGTCGTTCGTCGAACGGCTGGGCGAGCACGTCGA